>JAFXWI010000078.1 GCA_017542915.1 Paludibacteraceae bacterium | reverse complement strand
GCTAACTTAGCCCGCAAACAGGCTATCTTGGCGGAGATGAAAACGCTGGCAGAGGGCGAGACGGATGGTGTGATCGCTAACCTGCAACGTATGCGTGAGCTGCAGGCGGAGTGGAAGACTATCGGGGCGGTTCCGGCAGACAAAGTGCAGGAGACCCGCAAGGCCTATCAGAAATACCAAGAGCAGTTCTACGACTTGGTGAAGATCAATATCGAGCTTCGTGATCTGGATTTCAAGAAGAACCTTGAGATGAAGACCTTGCTCTGCGAGGCAGCTGAGCGTTTGGAGAACAACGAGAATATCGTGGAAGCCAGTCGTGCGTTGCAACAGTTGCATGACGAATGGGCGGAGATAGGTCCGGTGGCACGTGAGTTGCGTGAGGACTTATGGAACCGTTTCAAAGCGGCTTCGACCATCATCAATAAGAAGCACCAAGCGCATTTCGATGAGTTGCACGCCAAAGAACAGGCAAACTTAGACGCTAAGCGTGCTATCATCGAGCAGCTCAAGGCTATCAATGAGCCGATTGACAACGCTCAGACGCTCTCTGCCAAGAAATGGGAAGAGCTGACCCAGAAGATTCAGGATCTCCAGAACGAATGGCGTAAGATTGGCTTTGCTCCCAAGAAATTCAATCAGTCCATCTACGATGAGTACCGCTCGGAGTGCGACCGTTTCTTCCAAGCTAAAACCGCTTATTTCAAAGGCATACGCGATACTTTTAACGAGAACCTCAAGCAGAAACGTTCCATCTTGGACCGTGCTAAAGCCATCGTGGAGGGTACGAAAGTAGAGATGCCGGAAGGCGAAAGCATCAAGATAGATTGGTCTAAGTCCGCCGATGAACTGCGTGAGTTGCAGGCAGAGTGGAAGACCATCGGTCCCGTGGCTCGCAAATACTCGGATGAGTTATGGGCTCAGTTCTCAGAACTCTGCGATAGTTTCTTCAACGCCAAGCGTGAAGCCATCAAGGGTGAGCGCATGAAAGCGAAAGACGAACGTGCTGCCAAGGCTGTTAGGGCTGCTGTCAGCAAGGGAGCTGAGGGACTCCGTCATATGCGTGACCGTCTCCAACAGGAGATCAAGACCGCAGAGAACAACATCCTCTTCTTCACCGCTAAATCCAAAACCGCTAATAAGTTAGTGGAGAGCATGCAGAAGAAGATCGATGAACTCAAAAAGCAGTTGGATGATATCCAGACGCAACTTGATAACGAAGAATAATGGCAGTTCTGATTGATTATAAGGGTGTAGAGATCCACCAAGCCGACCAGATTGTGCTGCGTGATGTGAACCTGCATGTAGAGAACGGCGAGATGATCTACATGTTAGGCAAAGTAGGTAGCGGTAAATCATCGCTGCTGAAGACGATCTACGGCGCATTGCCTATTGCTGCCGGTTCGGCACAGGTGCTCGAATACGATATGACGCGTATCAAGCGCAGCAAACTGCCGTATCTACGCCGCCGTTTGGGAATTATCTTTCAGGACTATAAGCTGCTGACAGACCGTTCGGTAGAGGAGAACCTCCTGTTTGTGCTTCGTGCGACCGGATGGAAAGATAAGAAGCTCATGCACAACCATGTCGAGGAGATCCTGCGTCAAGTAGGCATGGAGAACAAAGCCTATAAGAAACCCTATGAACTGTCCGGAGGAGAGCAACAACGTGTGGTCATCGCGCGTGCGCTGCTGAACTCACCGGAGATCATCTTGGCGGATGAACCGACCGGAAACCTCGATGCCGAGACCGGTAAGGAGATCATGGATCTGCTGTACACCATCAGTCAAGCGGGTATCACGGTACTTATGTCCACGCATAATCTACTGTGGCCGGAACTCTATCCGGGCAAGAAATGGTTGTTTGATAAAGGAGAAATAAAAGATGTCGATTAACGAAATACAAGACGAGATCATTGAAGAGTTCGAGGCGTTTGACGATTGGTTGGAGCGATACCAACTGATCATCGATTATGCCAAAGAACTGACGAAAGATCCGATGCCGGAGGAGGATAAGAACGATACGAATAAGATTGACGGTTGTCAGTCCACCGTTTGGTTCACCTGCCGGATGGAGGATGGTAAGATTTGGTACAAAGGCGATTCGGATGCGCTGTTGGTGAAAGGAATAGTAGCGCTGCTGCTGTCCGTACTGAGCGGACATACACCCAAAGAAATCATCGATGCGGATCTCTATTTCATAGACCGAATCGGTTTGCGTGAACACCTCAGTCCAACGCGTAGTAACGGCGTTGCCGCTATGTTAAAGCAAATGAGATTATACGCTCTCGCGTATCAAGCGAAATAAAGCATCTGCAATCCGTTCGTCGGATTGCTCATCGCAGATATCTACATCAATAATATGGTGCGCCTGAGCATAGAACGGCTCGCGTGCTGCTAACTGAGGAGCTATAAATTCCAATAGCTCCTTTTCTGTGCGACCTTGTAAGACAGGACGCTCACTCAGATCCGTCAGACTAAGACGTTTCGCTAAATGCTCCGGTTTCCAGCGGATATAGATGCTGGTTCCTAATTCGTTGAGGCACTCCATGTTATCTTCCCAACACGGATAACCGCCTCCTGTAGCGTAAATAATATGCTCAAAAGGAATCTGGTCTGCCAGATCTTCCACCACGTATTTCTCTTTCTTGCGGAAGTCCTCCAAACCGAACGAACGGATATAATCCGCAGTAGAGTAGCCGTGGATCTCCTTGAAGGCTTCATCCAAATCCACAAAATGCCAGCCGAGTTTATCAGCCAACAGTCGTCCCGCGGTCGTCTTGCCCGCTCCCATATATCCGATTAAATAAACAGGAAGTTCCATGTTAGTATTCCCACTTGTCGTTGTCCGACCACTCAATGATACCTGTCTCCTTATTGATACTCGCTAAGGGGAAGATCGATTGAAAGGGTGGAGTGATGGTTCGGATCAGTCTCCACTCCTTATTATATACACGCGCGCACGAGGAGCATTGCGGTGCGCAGGCAGTCATCACCACAAGAATGCTATCCCCTTCATAAATCTCTAAGGTAGTGCTATCCGTGAGCGCGATACGCGTATAGGCACCACTATCTTCTTCCACCTGCGGGTTGCCCTTCAGTTGGAAGAGGTTGGCAATGAACGCCAAACCGATATTAAGCAAAAACAAGCGCAACAGCATAAGCGGCTATTCCTTCTTCACGCCCCACAAATCCGAGATGCTCGGTAGTGGTGGCTTTGATACTTACTTGGTTAGGCTCTACGCCCATTACTTGCGCCAAGCAGGACTGCATGGCTTCTATATGCGGATTGAGTTTTGGAGACTGCGCACAGATCGTGATATCGCAGTTTCCTAATTCGTATCCTTCTTTACGAATCAGCTCCATTGTGCGGCGAAGGAGAATCTTAGAGTCTATACCCTCGTATTCGTTACCTTTCGTATCCGGAAAATGATAACCGATGTCCCGCAAGGCACAAGCACCTAAGAGCGCATCGCATAGTGCATGGATAACTACATCGGCATCGGAGTGACCCAATAATCCGCGTTCAGATGGTACCTCAATTCCCCCTAACCACAACTTGCGGTCAGGGGCGAATTGATGTACATCATAGCCAAAACCAATACGTGTCTGGCATTTACTATTTTGGCAATTATTTACCATTATTTTTTTCTGTTGTTCACGAGGTCTTTGATACCAGCGAGGTCGAAGCCAAGCGTGAAGCGCATGGTCTGATCCAGCGGGTTGGTAGCAGCCAGACCTACGCAGTACGATACATCGAGGGTAACGATCGAGAGGTGGAAACCGGCTCCGACAGTGATGTAGTTACGGTTACCTTTGTAGTAGTTCTCATAGCTATAACCGGCACGAGCGAAGAACTGCTTGTTGTAGCTATACTCGATACCTGCGCCCCAACGAACCTCTTTGAACTCCTCGCTGGCACCGCCCGGAGCATCAGCAAACGATTGGAACCAACCTTTAGCAGGGTTGATCTGGCTGTACTGCTCACCGGTGTACTCAATACCGTTCGGAGCTTTCTTCGATTTACGGCTCGGTACCAACAGTTTGTTTGCCTCCAAGTTGAAGGTCAGGAAGTTGAACTTGTCGCACGGCAGTTCATAGCCCACACCGATGTTCATCGATGCCGGAATGAAGTTGCTACTACCGTCATCGGCATAAGTCATCTTGCCACCGAGATTCTTGAGGGTGAAACCGAGTGAGAAATTAGAGGTACCCATCGGCAACTCGATCGGCTGTTTGTAGTACAGACCGATGTCTGCAGCCATCGTCCAAGCCGGGTGCATCTCGGTAGCGCCTGTTGCGCTGCTGTTCACACCGTTGTTGAGGTCAGAGTAGAGGAAACGAACCGCTACGGACATAGATACGTACTCATGCAGTTTACGGAAATAGCTGAGGTCGAGCGCCCATTCGTTCGGACGAACATTCTGCAGCGTGTTTCCCTGTGCATCGGTAAGCGCTACATCACCCATCGAGAAATAGGTAAACGAAGCACCGATACCACCGGCGAGATCACCGAAATTGTAGAAACCGGCCAGATAAGCGAGGTCGATGTCGCCTACCAACTTACGCAACCAAGGCGTGTAGCTGGCGGTGATACCACCTTTGGAATACATGTACGCGTACTTAGCAGGGTTCCAGTACTGCGAGTTAAAATCAGCTTCCGTTGCCACACCAACGTCACCTAAACCGGCGGAACGTGCGTCCGGAGCGATGGACATAGACGGCATTGCCGTGATCAGCGGGTTCATTGTGTCATCTGCAGCCTTGGCGCTTAACGATACGCATAATACAGCTGCGAGAGAAATAAGAATTTTTTTCATTTGTGTTATGTTTTGTTTTTTTTATTTATTTCGTTATTAAGGGATTACGTAATTACGTAATTAGGATATATCAAGCGATTTGCTTCATAGGCTTTTACAAACTTATTATTAAAGATTAAACATTATTTCGTTACTATGATCTTACCCGAGGATTTGGCGTATTTGCTGTTCTCGGATTTGATGCGTACGGTGTAGATATATACGCCCGGTTTCAGACCCACATTCGACAACTCGATGGATACCTGATCGGGATTATCCTGCGTTTGTTTCCAAACCATCTGACCGTTGGTGTTATAGAGATACACTTCGGTCTGGATCAACTCATCCGGCTGATCGTAATTGACGATGAGGTTGAGTCTGCCGGTAGCTTGTACCGGATTCGGGTAGGTCGTAATGGAGTAGATAGACGGATCGAGTCCGGCTTCCACTACGAAGTTGAGCGACTTGGTCGTGCTGTTATTGAGCAAATCCCATGCTCGGAACGTCAGACTATGCTGTCCGTCCGGCAGTTCGTTCATCAGATAGCTGACCATTCCACGCTGGTAGCTGTCGTCCGATGAGGTGAAGAAGTCATTGAGCGAATAGGTCTGTTTGGCATCATCGTCAATGACGAGCATCAGGTCATGACCAATACCGGCTCCTGCGGTGTTGATACCGTTCTCGTCGTACAGCTCGGCATAGAACCGAGGAGTGGAGTAAGTCTTGTCACCGTCTTGGAAAGCACGGGTGTTCAGATAAATGAACATATCCGGTCCTACGCTGTCAGCAGTCAGGATAGAACCTGTTCCGCCGATGATGAAGTCCTCGTAATGACCGACTGCCTCCATCTTCTCGCCCTCGTCGGTAGTGGTAGCATAATAGACGATACGTCCGTTGCCGAAGTTATAACGAATATCTTTGGGCACCATGAAGGTGTAGTTGAAGAGTCCGTTCTTGACTTGTGTCTTACCCGAGAAGAGGGTGTTGGTGTAGTCCTTGTAGTTCACCACACGCGCTTCTTCCTCGCTCTGGTCATTATTGCGAGTCGGGATAGTTTGTATCTTATCATAGACGGTGATGTCCACTGTTCCGTTGAAATCCGATACGAGTTGTTGGTCCTCATCGATAATCTGTCCGTCCACATGCTTCACACTCAAGGCATTGAGGGTATCGAGCTGTGTAACTGTCTCTATCTGATAATTAGTCGGATAGTTCAGCCGCAAAGCAGGATCGCCCAAGAGGACATATGCCATCTTGTTGGTATCACCAGGACGGTTGTTCTTACCCTTAGCGATCGCCTCACCGAGGGTAATATCATAATGATAGGGATCGCTATGGTCAAAGAGCTCTTTGCAGACAGCTCGGTTGAGTTGGGTGTTCGGGTCTGCATACACGGTACGCGTAGCCGCCAAGATACCTATTGCGCCTCCTATCGGATTGAGTACCGCGGACTCGGCTGCACAACGTCTGCCGCCGTCAAACTGCGCGAAGTTACAAGTAGCAAAGAGCCAGAACGCCTGATTTGTATTACGCATCGCTTCGATCTCTTTGAGCGTCATCATCGACTCGTTGGTAATAGCGTTGTAGCCACCATGACCCGAGTAATCGAAGAAGAGTACGCCCTCTTTGAGCATCGCGTGTACTTTATTCTTAGCAATCGGATAACTCTCTCCGCTGGCATTCACCTCTTGCGGATAAGCATCGAGGAATACTTTCGTGACGATGAAGTCCGGATTTTGCAGACGAACGAGTTCTGCACTCGTCTCTGCCGTTTCTGTATGCGTACCTCCTTCACCATCGTCTGCAAGGTACATAATACGGTTTTTCCATTTGCCCGTATTCTGATTGTTCATGTAGCGAATAATCTTATCAACCATCTGTTGTGCCTCTTCGGTTGTACTAACCGGCAGTCGTCCTACACCGATATCCATGGTAGCGGAGGCATCATAATTGCCTTCGGAGTCATCCAAGAAACCGAAATAATCGTCGGTGGCATAGCCTTTCACTTCGCTCAGAGAGTTCTCTGCTTGATAGGTAAGCAGCAAGGCAGAACCGGAGTTCGGCAGCAGTTTGCGGTTATCAAACGTACCATGACCCATCAGCAGCAACCAGCGCGGTTTGGCGTTCACGTCATCCGCACGGTCGTAGAGCATCTTCATCAACCAACGGTAAGCCGTAGCATCCGGCGTACCGGAGGAGAACTCGTTATAGACCTGTTGGGAGTTCACGACAGTCCAAGTGATACCTTGTTTCGATTGATGTGCTTTAGCAAGCTGAGTAGCGATACTCTCATACCCCGGACAGCAGATGATGACATAGTCGATATTCTTGAGTCGATGCAGATTCTGGTTCGCTACATCGCCAACTACAGCAGCACTCACCCACGAGCCGCCGTTGGGATTGACAGCTACATACTCGTGAATACCGTCTTTCTGCGAGCCTGTCCATTGCAACTCATTATTAGTGTACGTAGCGGGTACGCGCGTGATAGCACCAAGATCCGTAATGTCCCATACCTGCGTAGCGCTGTTGGCGTTGGTGAGGTGGAAACGTACCGGAGTGCTTTTTTTGTAGTTCTCGGTCGTGCGGACAGGCATGAAACTGCCTTGCATGGAGAGGTTGCTGGGCGTGGTGAGCTCGATATAGTTCAACCATCCTAAGGAACCGGAAGCTCCTCTGAAGGTCAGTTTGACTTGCTGTTTATTGGTCGCATTGGTAGCGCTTGTCTTGATCTTGCCCTCTACGCCGAAGGTGTAATGGTCTTCTGCTTTGGCCATCGAGACGCTGCCGCTCACGTTGTTGAACGAAGAGGTGAACGTAGTGGAAGCGGAGTTTGAATAACCAGCTACATTGATGTAAGCAGAGCTCTGCTGACCGGAAATAGCATTGGGCGTATTGAAAACGAACGTGCGGCTTGCACCAACATTGAATTGCTCTCCGTAGAAATGCCTTCCTCCTCCCGATACACCGTTCCGGTCTATCAAGTTGAGCGAGTCTTTCTCATGCACCTGATAGAAGGGATAAGTGGTGATCTCAGTCGGCGTACCGCTTACCGGCTCAGTCTCGGTAGGCGCAAGAGGAGTGCCGATGTTATCCGTCAGGAAATAGTAGCCGTAGTTAGAGTAGGGATTGCGTGTATGCACGAAATCGGAACCGTCGTACGACCAGCTAATCGGACCTTGTACCCAGAAGAGGATATAATTCGAGCCCACGTAAACCGGTACTTGCGGAAGATCGTCTATCTTGGCTTTCTTGAAGCTCTGGGGCAACATCGCGCCTCCGTAACCGAAGACACGTATCTGGCTTGGATTAAGACCTGCTTGGCTCAGTTCGTCAAACGACATTCGGCATACACCGGTCTCGCTTACGCGGATCTTTACCCAATGCCCGCTACTCAGTATCGATTGCTCGGTATAGGAATGGATTCCTGCTACCATCGGCAGACCGAGCATCAGAAGGAGTACTATGGATAGAATTTTTCTCATTTGATTTTGCAGTATAATGTTTCTTTGCCGTTGGTCTCGGCTTTGATGATGTCTTCTTTGTGAGCAGGTCTTGGTTCGCTTTTTGCCTGAATATAGATGAGGTCTCCTTGTCGGATCGTCATCAGTTTGCTTGCCTCGGAAATGGCTTCTTCCAAAGAGATAACCAGATCCGCTTGCGGCAGCTCTACCGAGGTAGTATCATCGTATTCGAGCCATTCTCCGATAGCCAAGGAGTAGTCAAAAGCCAAAGCTTTGGTCCAAGGCGTACCTTCCTTCATCGCTTGACGCTTGATGTCCATCGCTACGAAATCTGCTCCGGGAGCTACGGCATCAAAATAACGTTTGGCAAAACGCGGCTCTATCTCTTTGCCTAAGCGGCTCACACGCAGGATGAGACAGTCCGTTACGCCTAATTCCGAAGTCCAATCCGGAACGAAGAGAGGCTTGCGACCGTTCAGCAGACAAGAGTCGCCTTTGAGCACAATTTCCCATGAATGGTTCGATTCCTGACCGGCATGTGGATGATATATAAAACCTATTATTTTCATAACTAACAAAAAGCGTACAAAAGTACAAAAAATATTTCAAATATACAAGTATTTAAGTAAAAAGTAAACTTTTTCTTAAAATTTAGTCGTTGGTCGTTAGGCGTTGGTCGTTAGTCGTTGATCGACTATTACACACCGCGGTTATTTGCTTCGGATGAAGAGCTGTACAGGTGTGCCTTCGAAATCCCACCACTCACGCAGTTTGTTCTCGAGGAAACGGCGGTAGGGCTCTTTGACGTATTGCGGCAGGTTCGCGAAGAAGACAAACGTCGGGATCTGGGTGTTCGGAAGCTGCGTGCAGTACTTGATTTTGATGTACTTGCCTTTCCAAGCAGGTGGTGGATAGTTCTCGATGAGCGGAAGGAACTTGTCGTTCAACTGTGCGGTCGGGATCTTCTTGTTCTTGTTCTCATAGACGTGCAGAGCTGTCTCTACCACCTTGAAGATACGCTGCTTCGTGAGCGCGCTGGTGAAGATAATCGGGAAGTCGGTAAACGGCGCAATGCGTTCACGAATAGCACTCTCGTAGGCTTTGATATCCGCGTTCGTTTTGCTTTCTACCAAATCCCATTTATTGATACACACTACCAGACCTTTCTTGTTCTTCTGGATGAGCGAGTAGATATTGAGGTCTTGCGCCTCGATACCACGGGTAGCATCGATCATCAGGATGCACACATCGCTGTTTTCGATAGCACGGATCGAACGAACGACCGAGTAGTACTCTTGGTCTTCCGTCACTTTGGCTTTCTTGCGGATTCCTGCGGTGTCCACGAGGTAGAAGTCCTTGCCGAACTTATTGTAGCGGGTATAGATCGAATCACGTGTAGTACCCGGGATGTCGGTCACGATCGTACGTTCCTCGCCGATGAAGGCATTGAGGATACTGGATTTGCCGGCATTTGGACGACCTACGATCGCAAAACGCGGTAACTCTTCGAGTTCCTCGTCGGAGTCATCTTCCTTGCGGAAACGGCTCACTACCTCGTCCAGCAGATCGCCTGTTCCCAAACCGTTCTCAGCAGAGAGGATGAACGGCTCACCCAGACCGAGTTTATAGAACTCAGCGGCTCCGTATTGGTTCTCGAAGGTATCTACTTTGTTGACACAGAGCACGGTCGGTTTCTTAGCTTGACGCAAGAGATGCGCTACCTCCATGTCGAACTGCGTGACGCCTTCGTTTACATCTACGACCAACATCACTACGTCCGCCTCGCGGATAGCGAGATCGACTTGTCGGTTGATCTCGGACTCAAAGGTGTCATCGCTGTTCACGACCCATCCTCCGGTGTCTATCACCGAGAACTCCCGTCCACACCATTCGGCTTTGCCGTACTGGCGGTCACGAGTCGTGCCTGCCGTGTTCATTACTATCGCCCTACGCGTTCCCGTCAGGCGGTTAAAAAGAGTCGATTTCCCAACATTGGGACGACCCACTATAGCCACAATATTCGCCATATCGCGCGAGCTATCCTCGTAATCGCCATAAAACTTCGTTTTATGGGTAGTTACTCGGATGCTCTCGCTCTTCGGTCTGCAAAACTTCGTTTTACATCCCGAGGTGAGAGCCCTCTAAGCTCGGTGAGAGGTTTTAAATATTAAATATCAAATGTTATTTCTCGCAGTTTCCGCAGCCACCGTCTCCACAGCCGTCTCCGCAGCCTTCACAGCCTTCGCCTTTTTTCTTGTGGCAGCCACCTCCGCAACAACCGTGTTTAGGATGACGGATGGCGTCTAACTCTGCCTCGGTAGCGTCACGCAGGTCGATGATCTTGCCTTTGAAATGCAGATCCTCTCCGGCATACGGGTGGTTGAGGTCGATGGTCACTTGGTCATCTGTGATCTCGCAAACCTGCGCTTTGACGATCTGTCCGTCGGTGGTGTTCATCGGAACGATCGCGCCTACATAGACGCGCTCTTCATCAAACTCACCGTCTCCGTTGAAGAACATGGTCTTAGGCAGATCCATCAGACCTTCCTCCAAGTACTCGCCATAAGCTTCTGCGGCTTTGAGCACGAAATCGAAGGTCTCTCCGACTTCTTTGCCTGCCATCTGTGCCTCAAAGGCCGGAAGCATCATTCCTTCGCCTTGACACCATACTAACGGAGTTTCCGATGTAGCTTGCTCCATCAGTTCTTCTTTTCCGTTCTCGTCTGCGATATACAACTCGTACGTCGCTGTTACTACTTTTTGATTTTCTATCATAATTTTAAATATTAAATTTTCAATTTAATGACCGCTTCGCTGTAAGACCGCTACGCTGTAGGATTACCACCATTCTGTGCGGGCATTGGTGGAGGAGTTGCTGTTTTTGTCATACTTGAGGTCCTGCAGGATAGATGCGTTCACACCGATGTGGAACGTATAACTTTTGAACGGACCGATAGGGTTGATGCTGGCACTCATGTTCCAACAGTGGAGGTCACGGCTGACGTTGATGTTACAACTAGTGACGCGTTTGTAGTCGAAGTCATAACTCATTGATGCACTCACTTTCCAACCTTTGCCTAATCCCAACGAGCCGCTGAGACTGAGGTTATTGGTGAACTTCATCTTATAGTACATCTTTCGGTAGTCGAACTCGTTAGAGTTGGTGTACGCGAGTGAGTAACTGAGCGACAGACTCCACGGGAACTCGGTCTTCACATAGCCGTCGTCCACCACCTCCTCTTTCTTATTGCCCTGTTTGGCGTTCTTATCCAAACCGTCCTCGGTTCGCGTTATAGGATCCATGTTGGTCTCGTTCTGACCATCGTCTTTGACGGTTTCTCCACGTCGTTTGGCAGCAGCTTTCTTCCATTTCTTGATGGTCTGGTCGCTGAAGGTATAACTGAAACTCCAACGAATACCATTCCAATGCGGGAAACGATGATGGTGCCAGTACTGTTTGTTGGTTCGTATAGGACGACCGGCAGCGTCTAACTCGTACATATATGGATCCAATTGTGTGGAGACGTTGAGACTGTAGTTATTGAGTTTCGGGAATTTCAGACGCAGGTTGACGTTGAACAGGCTCCATCGCATACTATCTGCGGCGAAGTTATATCCTCCGTCCACGCTGAAGTTATCAATGATGCTCACCACTTTGTAGGGGTTCTTACCTGTGGTATCGTCGCGGTTGACCACTTTCATCTCCAAGTTATTGGCTACTCCGAACGAGATAGCTGCCGCCATGCCGCCTCTTGGCGCATTGCCGTAGATGCCGTTAGGGAAACGGGACTCAATATGATGGATCGTCTGACCGGTCGGCACCTTGCGGTAGTTGCTGTCCAGCGAATCGGCATAGTACACGGTCTCGTCGTACTCGCTGTAATAACCCCATCCGCTCTTCTCGAAGTTAGGGTGATAGTTAAAACTGAGGGTAGGAGTGATCACGTGACGGAACTTCTCTACGCGGCTGTTCGGGAAGAGCCGTTTGAGAGGCGTGTAGAAACCATAGATCTTCGTGCTCAGACTGATACCGGTGTTGAAATCAAAGACGTTATAGAATCCGTTGGTGGTGTCCACCTGCAGTTCCTGCGTCTCATCATTCCAACCGTAGCTCATCCGCTGGAAATACATACGGTCTTTGAGGTTGATGAACGGGGTGATACTGAGGTATTTGAAGAGCATGAAGCTGGCACTAATGGGCACAGAGTGCTGCATGCCGGTTCTCCAATCGTTGAAGAAATCGGAATGAACGAACTCCCTCTCTTTCATGTTCGAGCGGTTTGCAATACGGCCGTTCATGGAGTAACTGATCTTGATCTTGTCGTACCACTGCTCTTTGCCCATGGGCTTGCCTTTCTTATCACGTATCTTCTTGCGGATCTCTTTGAAGGGATAGACGCTACTCATGTTGACTGACAGCTCCGGAGCTGTAAGAGCGATCGTGGAGTCTTTGGTGCGCTGCGTCACGCTGGCACTCATGCTCAAACTCCATGGACTCTCCGGAAAACGCTGGGTGTAACTGATAGTACTGCTCTTGGTGTTCTCCGAGTAGAGCTGGGAGTTGTAGTAACTGTTGATATTACTGCGGCTATAACCGCTGGTAGCGAAGTTGACGCTTGCCGAGAACGTGCAGTACGGATTCGCTTTGGCGTCCTGACTATGCGTCCATTGGATCTGGAAGTTCTTGCTTACCGCATAGTCCGGCATTCCTTTCTCACCCGTCACATCGTTACGGTAACTGATGTTGAGGTTGCCCGAGAAATGGTAGCGCCAGATATATTTCGTTTGGGCACGCAACGCCCAAGTGCCTTTGGTGTAGATATCACCGAGGATCTGCATGTCCATATAATCGTTGATGGCGAGATAGACACCACCGTTACTGAGGTTCAGACCTCGGGTGAAGTCATCACCGAAAGTCGGCATGATGATTCCGCTGGAATAGGAGTTGGTGATAGGGAAGAAGCCGAAGGGGATTGCCAAAGGCAGCGGCACGTCGCCAACGACCACATAGGCAGGACCGGTGGCAATATAATCGCCGGGCTTCACTTTCGCTTTGGTCATCTTGAGGTAGAAATGCGGATGCTCATGGTTGTCGCAAGTGGTGTACTGACCTCCCGCCATCATCATCTCGTCTTTCTCGGTCTTCTTGGTTCGGTCGGCAATGACATAACCTTCACCCTGCTGCGTCACCACATGACGGATATAACCTTTCTTGGACTTGATGTTATAGGTCATCTCGTTGGTCTCGTAGCTATCCTTTCCGTCCTTGAAGACAGGCTTGCCGATCCATTCGTATTCCGTGGTGTCATAGACGCCATGTGCATAGACGAGGCTGCTGTCCAAGTTCATGCGGATAAACTCAGAAGTCAACTCCATGTTTTCGTACTTGACCTCACCCTTACCGTGCAGATAGGCGTTACCGTTACGGGTCATGACCATCGAGTCCGAGGACTGATAGTACACCGGAGCAGAGATACTGTTCTTTTTCTTGATCCCGCCGCCTACGCTGTCCGCAGGGATAGAGTCCTGCACGTTCTGTATGGTGTCCTGAATGCTGATTTCTGGGTTCTGTGTACCTATACTATCTTCTGCTCGTACCGCAGAAAAGCAGCACAAGAGCACCCCAATAATATATGTTGTATAAGCACGTACGCGCATATATGCACACAAAAAATCGTGCAAAGGTACTACAAAATTTTCACATATGCAAATTTTCGGGTGTTTTTCGTCCAATAAAATGAAATTTTATAGATTAAATGGGCAAAAAGGGCATTTGTGTTCGTGAAAAATGGAAACAAGCGTTGTGGGGAAAGGGGCGGACGATGACAATCGCCCGGAGAATATTAACAGATGCCGAAACAGGGAAGAGAGGGCTCTAAAAAGGTGCAATTGAAATCGAAAATATGGCTATTTTTCGGCGTTTGGAAATTGCTTGTAAATCGTTGTGTATGTGATTGTTGCATAGGTGTAATAAGTAGCATGGTCTAGGATGCCCACGTTGCGGTATCGAGGCGCACTCGGTCCGGGGTCGGGGAGAGCACTTGAAAGGGGTGTTTTTGTCGGGATCAGATCCCGACGCAAGGAACAAAGAAAAGCCCCCTCAGGCTTCTCCATAAAGAGGAAGAGACGGAAAAAAGGAACAAAGAAAAGAAGAGCGAGGAAGGAAGAGTGTTGGAGTGCGAATTGCTATAAAGGGCATTTATGGACGTTCTAAGCGATTGTGTTATTTTTACCGACACCCCCTCGAAAAAGTGCTTAAAATGGCTAAAAACGGCTAAAAATGCATAAAAAATATAAAAAAGTAACGTGCGCGCTTGCGCATGTTAATTTTTTTTTGTAACTTTGCAGCCGATTTTGGCGCAAAGCGCTAAAAACGTTAAAATGGTCGAACAAGTTCGACGTTAAAATGGTCGCTGCGCGACGTTAAAGGGTTAAATTGTTAAAACAAATATACAAATGGAAGAAAACAACGAAATGATTCAGAATGATCACATTATTCCTGTGAAGATTGACGAGGAAATGAAATCCTCGTATATCGATTACTCGATGAGTGTGATCGTGAGCCGTGCGCTGCCGGATGTGCGCGACGGTTTTAAACCGGTCCACCGCCGTGTGCTGTTCGGAATGAATGAACTCGGTAACACGAGTGACAAACCGACTAAGAAAAGTGCACGTATCGTCGGTGAGGTAATGGGTAAGTATCACCCGCATGGTGACAGTTCTATTTACGGTACCTTGGTTCGTATGGCACAACCTTGGGCAATGCGTTATTGCCTCGTAGATGGTCAGGGTAACTTCGGTTCGGTCGATGGAGATGGCGCAGCAGCTATGCGTTATACCGAGGCTCGTCTGTCGAAGCTGGCTGAAGAGATGCTTCGCGACATCGAGAAGGACACCGTAGATATGCAGAATAACTTCGACGACTCGTTGAAAGAGCCGACCGTTCTGCCTTGCCGTTTCCCGAACCTGTTGGTGAACGGAGCCAGCGGTATTGCAGTTGGTATGGCAACGAACATGCCGACACATAACTTGAGCGAGGTGATTGACGGTTGTTGCGCGTACATTGATAATATTAAAGCGCGTATGCACGATGCGTCGATTGAGGATATTACGGTAGAGGATCTGATGGAGCACGTGAAAGCTCCGGATTTCCCGACAGGCGGTACTATCTACGGCTATCAGGGTGTAAAAGACGCTTATGAGACCGGTCGCGGACGTGTAGTGATCCGTTCGAATGCGGACATCGAGACCGATGACAACGGAAGGGAGCGTATTGTGATCACCGAGCTGCCGTACGGCGTAGTGAAGAACGAGTTGGTGAAAGCGATTGCTGAGTTGGCTAACGAGAAGAAGATCGAAGGTATCTCCGATATTCAGGATCACTCGAAACGCGATATCCGTATTGTGATTGACGTGAAACGTGACGCTAACGCACAGGTAGTGCTCAATAAGTTGTATAAGTTCACTGCTTTGCAGTCGAGTTTTGCTGTGAACAGCATCGCCCTCGTGAAAGGTCGTCCGATGCTCTTGAACCTCAAGCAGCTCATCGGTAACTTCATCGAGCACCGTATGGACGTAGTGACCCGTCGTACTAAATACGAACTCAAGAAAGCCGAGGAAAAAGCACATATCTTGGAAGGCTTAATCATCGCGGTAGATAACATCGATGAGGTGGTTAAGATCATCCGTGCCAGCCGCACTCCGGCAGACGCTCAGGCGAACTTGGAGAAGCGCTTCAACCTCGATAGCCTGCAGTCGAAAGCGATCGTAGATATGCGTCTGGCTTCGTTGACAGGCTTGCGTATCGATGAGTTGAAAGCCGAGTACGAGGAGATCGAGAAACTGATCGCCCATTTGAACGAACTGTTGGCAAACGAGGAGATGCGTTATGACGTAATCAACGCCGAGCTCGTGGAGATCAAGGAGAAATACGGCGATGAGCGTCGTACCAAGATCGTGAAGATGGCTACCGAGTTCAACCCCGAAGATATGTACGCCGATGACGATATGGTAATCACCATCTCACACCTCGGATATATCAAACGTACTCCGCTGGCAGACTTCCGTCAGCAGACCCGTGGCGGTATCGGTTCGAAAGCCGGTTCGGCACGTGATCAGGACTTCATCGAGTATGTACACCAAGCTTCGATGCACTCGACGATGATGTTCTTCACCGAGATGGGTCGCCTCTATTGGCTGAAGGTTTACGAGTTGCCGGAGGGTAACAAGCAGTCCAAGGGTCGTGCTATCCAGAACATGATCAACCTGCAGAAGGGTGATAAGGTTCGTACGTGTATCAACGTGAAGGGTCTGAACGATCAAGAGTATATCGAGAATCACTACCTGATTTTCGTGACCAAGAACGGTCTGATGAAGAAAACGACCTTGGAGGCTTATTCCCGTCCTCGTGCTAATGGTATCATCGCACTCGGTTTGCGTGAAGGCGATGAGCTGATCGCTGTTGAGATGACTGATGGTCAGAGCGAGATGATGGTTGCTTCGTACAACGGTAAGGTGGTTCGTTTCAACGAAGGTGGCGTACGTCCGATGGGTCGTGGAGCTACCGGTGTGAAGGCAATAACTTTGGAAGAAGATGGCCAAGATCACGTAATTGGCACGGTTTGTGTAGAGAAGGGTACAGACAAGAATATCCTCGTGATTTCCGAGCACGGCTTCGGTAAGCGTACACCGGTCGATGATGAGGAAGGCAACCCGATCTATCGTGTGACGAACCGTGGTGGTAAGGGTGTCAAGACCATCGAGATCACAGAGAAGACCGGTCACTTGGTAGGTATCGAAGCTGTAACCGACGCAGATGACCTGATGCTGATCACTAAATCCGGAACTGCTATCCGTATGGATATCTCGACCATTCGTCAGACCGGACGTGCGGCACAAGGCGTTAAGCTGATCGAACTTCAGAAACGTAATGACTGCCTCATGAGCGGTTGTATCGTTCCGAAAGAGGAAGAAGAGAATGGTGACGCTCCGCTGAATGGTGAAAATGATGCAAATGATGAAAACAACAACGAAAATCAAGAATAATATGAGAAAAACATTGATTTTGGCAGCACTCGTGCTGATAAGCGCAGGCTGCTTTGCACAAAAGAACCCGGCTACCAAGAAAGCCAAGAGTTACATGTTATCTGAGAGCCCGGATTTCGGAGCCGCTCGTGCGTCCATCGCAGAAGCATTGGAGCAGGAACCCACCGCAGAGACGTACTACTGGGCAGGTATGATCGGCTACAAGGAAGTGATGCTGCAGAACTACAACCAGATGATGGGACAGTCTGCTGACGTAGCCGTTTCCGGAGCAGCCGCTGAGGAGAGCTATGAGTATTGGCTCAAAGCGGATGAGTTGGCACAGGTGCCTGTACTGAACAAGAAAGGCGTAGAAGTACCGACCGACCCGAAGATGCGCGGTAAGATCGCTAAGATGATGCTGGAATACTACAAGAACCAAGAGTTGGTAAAATACGGTGTTCATCTGAACGAGAGTCGTGATTATGCAGGTGCTTTCAAGGCATTCAAGATGCATGTGGAGATGCCGGATCTGCCGATGATGCAGGATCCGAAGATCCAGAAAGAGATGCCGCGTGACACCACCTATATCCAGTACAAATACTACGCAGCTATCTTCGCTGTTCAGTCTGAGATGCACGAGGATGCAATCGCTCTGTTGGAGCAACTCAAAGACGGAGAGTACGAGGCTATCTCTACTAACCAGTTCCTCTATCAGGAATACGTGAACGTGAAAGATACCGTTAAGTTCTTGGAGACGTTGCAGAATGCAGTTGTTCGTTTCCCGCAAGAACCGTGGTTCCTCCAGAACCTGATCAACTACTATATCTTCACGGGTCAGGAGCAGACTGCCATCGATTATCTGGCAAAGGCTATCGAGCGTGAGCCGAACGTAGCACAATACCACCTGATCAAGGGTAACCTCGATGAGAACCAAGGTAACTACGAGGCTGCATTGGCAGATTTCGATGCTGCTCTGGCAATCGATCCGAAGATGGCAGACGCTATGGCGGGTAAGGGTCGTGTATATTACAACCAAGCTGTCAAGTTGAACGAGGCTGCTGCTAACATCATGGACAACAAAGAGTACAAGAAAGCACTCGACGAGATGAACGAAGTGTTCCGTCAGTCGTTGCCGTTCTTCGAGAAAGCCCATGAGATGGCTCCTGAGGAGCGTAGTTATATCCAGACGCTCAAAGGTCTCTACTACCGTTTCGGTATGGAGGACAAAGAGAACGAGATGAAAGCTCTGCTCGAATACTAATGGGACGTATTCTCGCAATAGATTTCGGTCGCAAGCGCACAGGATTAGCCGTTACGGATATACTCCGTATAACGGCTAATCCGTTGCTTACGATTGAGACGAAGGATATAATCCAATGGCTGACCGACTACTTCGCACACGAACCCGTGGACGAGGTAGTCATCGGTCATCCGACGCAGATGAACGGCGAGGATTCGGAGAGCATGAACTATATACGGCCGTTCATGGGACAATTCAAGAAACAGTTTCCTGATAAACCGATAACTATGTACGACGAGCGCTTCACATCCGTGTTGGCGCATCAAGCAATGATAGCCGGTGGAATGAAGAAAAAAGACCGGCAGAACAAAGCCGTGGTGGATAAGATCGCGGCATGCATCATACTGGAGGGATACCTCGAGAAAATTAAAAATTAAGAATTACGAATGTTATGATACTTCCTATATATTTGTACGGACAGCCGGTACTTAGAAAACAGGCTGAAGAAATAGAGAATACACCGGAGTTGAAGCAGTTCATCTCGGATATGTATGACACGCTGGCACAAGCGGAAGGCTGCGGTTTGGCTGCTCCTCAAGTGGGCAAACCTTGGCGTTTGTTTATTGTAGATGGATCGGAATTGGCAGAAGACTATCCTGAGTGTAAGGATTTCAAGCGTACTTTTATCAATCCCGAACTGATAGAGGAGAGTGAAGATACCTGTACGTATTCCGAGGGATGTCTGTCGCTGCCGGGCATCAGCGAGAATGTTGTGCGTCCGAAAAGCATTGTGTTGCGCTATTTGGACGAAGATTTCAAGGAGCATGAGGAGGAGTTTACAGGCTTCTGCGCTCGTATCGTTCAGCATGAATACGACCATTTAGAGGGACACGTCTTCACTGATCGTATATCGGCGATCCGTAAGACTTTTGTTCGGAATAAGTTGGCCTCGATTGCCAAAGGCAAAACCGGCGCTAAGTATAAATACCGTAGAAATTAAAAATTCAAAATTAAAAATTCAAAATTAACCATGGATTGGCTGAATGTCATCATAATGGGAATCGGTTTGGCGATGGATTGTTGTGCTGTATCGGCAGTACAAGGATTGACGACGGATATTCACGATATGCATAATCGTCCTCGTCCTGCGTTGATGGCGATAATCTTTGGTCTTTTCCATGCCGGAATGCCCGTGATCGGGTATTTCGCCGGCAGTCTGTTTGTCCAATTCATGCGGACATATGCCCCATGGATCGCTTTAGTGTTACTCGGCACGTTGGGTATTAAAATGATCATCGAGGCGTTTGAGCATAAAGAGCATGGCAAGAAAGCCAACTGGAGTGTCCGCTATCTGCTGTTCTTGGCTGTAGCTACCAGCGTTGACGTGTTAGCTACCGGATTGCTTTTCGTTCCTTATCCCGATTGGCTTTTCCGTTCGGTCGTGACGATAGGAGGTATTACCGCACTCTTTTCGTTGGGAGGCTACCTGCTTGGCGTGTTTGTGGGAAAACTGAAACTGAATATGGAGTTGATAGGAGGATTAGTCCTCATCGGTCTTGGAATTAAGATTTGTTTAGAAGGCCTATGTTTGTGATCGGAAATAATACACTCGTCAGTCTCGATATCTTGGAGAAGGAGTTCTGCTGCGATTTGGGGACTTGCCGCGGATGTTGCTGCATCGAAGGCGATGCCGGAGCTCCGCTGACAGCCGAAGAGGAAGAAAAGATACAAAGTATCTTGCCAATCTTGCTGCCGGATATGACCAAAGAAGCCAAAGCCGTGGTAGAAGCGCAAGGGATTGCCTATAATGATCCTTCCGGAGAGAGGGTTACTTCTATTGTGAATGACAAAGATTGTGTCTTTGCCCGAACGGATCATAACGGATGGTGTTATTGCTTGATTGAGAAAGCGTACAATGCCGGAAAGATAGATTTTAAGAAGCCTATGTCGTGCCACCTCTATCCAATACGATTGACGCAAGTGGGGGAATATATTGGACTTGAATACCATCGTTGGGACATCTGTCATTGCGCCCGAGTATTAGGAAAGAAAAACCATCTGCCTCTCTATCAGTTCCTTAAGGAACCGCTGATACGCAGATTCGGGCAAGCATGGTACGATGAATTAGAACTAACAGCATCAGAGTGGAAAAAACAATGCGCGCAGAAATAATTACGATAGGAGACGAACTGCTGATAGGGCAGGTGGTGGATACCAACTCCGCTTGGATGGCAGAGAAACTGAACGAACAGGGTATAGAGTTATACCAGATCACGTCCGTTCATGATGATAGGGAGCATATTATCAATGCCTTGAATGAGGCGTTTGGCAGAGCCGATCTTGTGCTGACAACCGGCGGACTCGGGCCAACGAAAGATGATATCACCAAACATGTGTTGTGCGAGTATTTCGGTTCACACCTTATAGAAGATGAGCGCGTGCGCGCACATATATACGAACTCTATAAGGAGCGTCCGGATGTGCTGAACCGTCTGACGGCTACCCAATGGCTCGTGCCCGAATGTGCTCAGATTCTGGAGAACAGAGTAGGAAGTGCCCCATTGATGGTTTTCCATAAAGGCGATAAGATCTTAGCTTCTATGCCCGGTGTGCCGTACGAGATGAAGATTGCGATGGAGGAGCAGATTCTGCCGTATATTTTGGAATTGAAAATTAAAAATGAAAAATTAAAAATTATTCATAAAACGCTGCAGGTGACGGGGATTCCGGAGAGTTCGTTGGCGATTCTCTTGGAAGAATATGAGAATACCAAACCCGGGTACCTCCATTTAGCTTATCTGCCAAAAGATGGTATCATCCGTCTGCGTCTGTCCTCTTATGGCGAGGCTACGGAGGGAGAGATGCAGGATTGGTTCGAGCGTCTGAAAGGATTGGTAAGCGATTATCTGATAGCCGATACGGATGAGCCCTTGGAGGTGATTGTCGGCAATTTGCTGAAAGCGCGCGGTGCTACAATTGCAACGGCAGAGAGTTGTACCGGCGGAAAATTGGCGGCGTTGCTGAATAAACATGCAGGCAGTTCAGCCTTCTATTGGGGCTCGGTAATCAGCTATGACAACTCTGTGAAAGAGCATCTGTTAGGTGTGCCTCAAGAGATGATTCAGAAGTATGGTGTAGTAAGCGAAGAAGTAGTGCGCGTAATGGCTGAGTCTATTCGCAAACAAATTAGAACTGATTATGCTATCGCGACGAGCGGCATAGCGGGACCTACCGGAGGCAGCAAAGAGAAGCCTGTCGGCACGGTTTGGATGGCGTGGGCTACTCCCGAGGGAACAACCGCAGAGTGTTTCCATTTAGGCAAACTGCGTGAACAGATCACAGATAGAGCTTGCACTAAAGCGCTTGTAGGAATGATTAAGAGGTTAGAGGTTAGAAGTTAGAAGTTATGAGTTCAATAGAAGACTTTTTGTTTCATCCCTCCATCACGCAGTCCCTTTTGTGGCTGACCATAGTGATGACAATTGGCCTATGGCTTGGCGAGAAAGCGAAGATCAAAAGCTTCTCGCTGGGCGTTACGTGGGTGCTCTTTGTGGGCATCGCCTTGGCTTCCGTAGGCGTGAATATAGACCATAGTGTGGCACAGTTTGCCGAGGATTTTGGTCTGATACTCTTTGTCTATTCAATTGGTTTGCAAGTTGGTCCATCGTTCTCGCCGTTCAAAAGAGGGGTATTGCAACTGAATATGTTAGCAGCGGCTATTGTGCTGTTGGCGTGTGTGTGTACGATCGTACTGCATTATGTCACGGGTATCGATATGGCAACTATGACGGGTGTGATGTCCGGAGCTGTGACTTCCACTCCTTCGTTGGCATCGGCTCAGCAGGCTTATCAAGATCTGACAGGTACCATTGAACCGACTATTGCTACCGGTTATGCCGTAGCTTATCCGCTTAGTATAGTGGGTTTGATCTTGGCATTTGAACTGGTGCGCAAAGCATTCCGCATCAGTCTGCCGCAAGAAGAGGCGCAACTCAAAGAAGCAGCCAAAGCCACGACCGAAGAGCCTGTTTGTGTGGATATAACGCTCAATAATCCGCAGTTGGATGTGTTGACGATAGATGAGTTGGTACAACTCTGTCCGGTGAAAGAGATCGTCGTCAGCCGAGTGATTCGTCCCGACGGATCGGATGAGTTGGTGAACGAGCAAACGACCTTCCGAAACGGCGATACACTGCGCGTGCTGACCGAGAAACAATATATTCCTACGCTGCGATTATTAGGTCAGACCAAGAATTATGACTTGCATGTGCAGAGCGAGAAATCCAATCACCTGATATCTCGCCGTATAGCCGTTACCCGACCAGAGTGCAACGGAAAACGCATCCGTACATTCAATCTGCGTCAGCAGTATCATGCTACTATCACGCGTGTCAACCGTGCCGGTATAGACCTGCTTGCCACACCGGATATGATTCTCCAATTAGGAGACCGTATCATGGTAGTAGGAGACAAGAATGATGTGAGCCGCGTAGCCGATACTTTCGGAAACGAGTTGAAACGTCTGGATGCACCGCATTTGTTACCGGTCTTCTTCGGTATCGTATTGGGTATCTGCGTTGGACTGTTGCCTATTCCGATTCCGGGTATGGGTACGACTTTCAAACTCGGATTAGTGGGCGGTTCGCTGATTGTGGCGATCTTGATCGGTCATTACGGACCGTACTATAACATGGTGACGTTCTCTACTACATCGGCAAATATGATGCTGCGTCAAGTGGGTCTGACCTTGTTTTTGGCGGCATTGGGTCTCTCGGTAGGCGAGGATTTTGTGCCGACGGTAGTCAATGGCGGATATCTATGGATCGGATACGGATTCCTGATCACCATCATTCCTCTGTTGATAGTGGGCGCTATTGCTTATAAATGGCTGCATATGAATTATTTCAATGTGGTGGGTCTGATGGTAGGTTCCATGACTTGTGCCATGGCTTTGCCGTATGCTCAGTCGCTTTCGAACGAGAATAATCAGGCGGCTATTTGCTATGCAACGCTTAGTCCGTTTGCTACCTTCCTTCGTGTGATGGCGGCTCAGCTGTTGATTCTCATCTTCTGCAGTTTCACCACAGCGGATAGTATCCAACCGCAACTATTGCCCAACACCATCAATACCGAGATCGGTGAGGAATACGGTCCTACGCTCACCTTGGATGATAACACTCTCTATTTCGTGGGACTCAATCGCTCGGAATCGAACGTATCGGAGGATATTTTCATTTCCCGTCGGGATCGAAGAACAGGCGAGTGGAGTAGAGCAATGATTGTTCCGGGACTCAGTAACCCCTATCGGAACGAAGCCCCGACTTCTGTCAGCGGTGACGGACGATTGATGTTAGTGTTCGTGGAAGGACGGATGTGTTTCTCGCAACGCGGCGCACAAGGCTGGACAGAACCGCGTCCTTTGCCCGCCTATATGCAACTCGGCAACTGGCAAGCAGATGCGATGATAGTTGCAGACGGAAGGGCACTCCTTTTTGCCGCCAATTATCCGGCAGAGGGAGAAGAGAAGCCTTCGCTTAATATCTTTGTTTCCGAGCGTGATGCACAAGGTCGTTGGGGAAAACCGTATTCCATTGGTTCAGTCATCAATACGCCTGGCATGGAGCGTTCGCCATTTCTTCATCCGGATATGAAAACGCTCTATTTCTCTTCCAACAGAGAGGGAACGATAGGCGATTTAGATGTGTGGGTGAGCCGCCGGTTGAGCGATACGTGCTGGAACTGCTGGTCGGAGCCGGAGAACTTAGGGGAGCAGATCAACACGCCAGGACGTGACTGCTGGTACAAGATTTCTGCCGATGGTATGACTGCCTATTATGCGCAGAAATCCGGCAGAAAACATGACATATATCGTATCACCCTGCCGGAGGACAAACGTCCGGAACAGATTACTATTCTTAAAGCGAATGAGGCAGTGGCAATTAACAACCTGCTCTTCGAAACGGGAAGCGATGTGATCATGGCGGTGTCGTTACCCGAACTGAAACGTATTGCGACTTTTGTAAGTACGTATGGTTACAAAGTTCGTTTGGCAGGACATACAGATAATATCGGTCAGCCGGAAGCGAACAAAGCCCTCTCGCAGGCACGTGCAGAATCGGTGCGCAGACAACTTATCGCTTTTGGTTGTATGCCAGAGAAGATAAGTGCTTTTGGCTACGGAGACACGCAGCCTGTAGCGGATAATAATACAGAGGAAGGGCGGCAACAAAACCGTCGTGTGGAGATAACTATACAATATTAGAACAATGAAAAAAGTATTTTTATTATTGCTGTTTTTGCCAATGAGTCTGATGGCGCAGGAACGAATCTTGGTCATTGCGGATCCGCATGTGTATGCGCCTTCGCTGACCGATTATGGACAAGCATTTGAGCAGATGATGGCAGGACAACGTAAGATGATTGATCAGAGTGCTGCTACATGGCAGGCATTGATGGATACAGCTCTTTTATACCGACCGGATCTACTGCTCATCCCTGGAGATCTGACCAAAGATGCAGAAATAGAGAGTCATCAGCTCGTCGTTTCTTCGCTCAACACCTTGCAGGAAGCGGGTATTAAGACCTTATTGATACCCGGAAACCACGATATAGGCGGCAATGCCTATGCGTATAGGGGCGAAGAGAAAACAAGCATAGAGAGCCTGAGCGATGAAAATTGGGAGAGTACGTATAGCCTCGTTTACGAACAAGCGATTGCTAAAGATCCTGCATCACATAGCTACGTTGCAGAGCCTTTCCAAGGTGTGTCGGTATTAGGTATTGACGGTTCGCATGACAATGCCGGTATTGGTTCGCTTTCTGATGAGACACTCGCTTGGCTGTTGGCACAAGCGGACAGCGCTGTAGAAAAAGGAAACATGATCATTGCGATGTGTCATTGGCAACTGATGGATCATTTTGATATGCAGGGACAGTTGGAGGCTGCCTGCCAACTCAAGAACGCTGCTACCGTGCGGGATAGTCTGATGTATCATGGTGTGCGACTTGTGCTGACAGGACATTTCCATGTGAACAGTATTACCACTTGGCGCGATACAACGGGGCTGACGACGGACAGCATCGTGGAGATCTCCACCGGTTCGCCGATCACTTATCCTTGCCCGTATCGGTGGCTCACCGTTTCGGACGATCGGAGGGATGTGCAGGTAGAGACCGGATATATCACTTCGCTGGATACTATTCCTGACATGACAAGTTATAGCCGTGAGTGGATGGCGGAGCATACAGAGATTATGATTCCGACTTTGGCTCTCCGCGCTTGGCAGAAAGTAGATAACAACTGGTCTCTCGTCGAAGCCAAGTTAAACTCTATACACATGGGCTATTTGGCTCCTTATCTCAAAGCCGCGCTGCCGCAAACGGATTCCGCTAAAATAGATCTCGTGCAGCGTCATATAGGAAATGCGGCGGTTAATCTGTATCTGTTTCATAGCGAGGCTAATGAGAATGAACGTCCAGAGATAGGGAACGCTCTCGCCGATTCTTTGTACAACGGCATGGAAAATATGCTGATGGAAGTATATAGCTCCTTGGACGAATTGGCAACAATATTTGCTACCATGGCTAAAGTGATGGCAAGAGAACCGGTTCAATCGTTGGTGGAGGATGTGACGCTTTGGAGCTTAAGTATATACAGCGATCAGACGGACGATTTGCATCCTATGCTTCGTATAAATTCCTCGCAGCAAGAGGCAGTGGAGAATGTCCGTATGGGAATTGATGACGACACCATTTACGACATACTCGGTCGTCCGGTTACCGATCCTTCGCAACACGGAGTATATATCCAAAACGGTCAAAAAATAATCCGCTAATCCATAGCTCATCCAATAATGAAAAGAATCCTTCTCGCAGCTGTTTGTGCGATAGCATTAGCAGCTTGCAACAAACCCAATGAAAGTATGAAAAACGAAGCAATTGAGAACCTGATGACACGTGTCTCGGTGCGTGAGTTCACCGGTGAGAAGATCTCCGCCGAGCAGATTGACACTCTCCTGCGTGCCGCTATGGCAGCTCCTTCGGCTCTTAACAAACAGCCTTGGGCGTTCGTCGTAGTAACCGATGAGAAGATCATCGCTCAGTTAGGCGAAGCGCTGCCGTACTCACGCTGCAGCAATCGTCCTGCTTGTGCGTTTATCCCTTGCGGAGACTTGAGTAAGACCATCGAAGGCGATTTGGCTGCCTTTTGGATCAACGATGTGTCCGCTGCTACAGAAAACCTGTTGTTAGCTGCTCATGCGATGGGACTTGGTGCCGTTTGGACAGGTCTGCATCCGGATATGAACCGCGTAACGATGGTACAACAACTATTGGGTTTGCCGGAACATATTATTCCGCTCTGCGTAGTGCCTGTCGGTGTTCCGGCTGAGCAACCGGCAGTAAAAGACAAATACAAACCCGAAAATATACATTATAACGGTTGGTAATTAATCACACTTTAAAATACATTAATGATGAAAAAAGTTCTTTTAGTAGCAGCTGCTGCCATGTTAATGACAAGCTGCGGAATGATGCAAAACAATGCAGGAACGAACGCTCCTGCCAGTACAACAACACCCACCACTACTACTCAAGCAGCGCCCAATGCAATGAATGCCGGACAGGGAGCCGGAACCGCGTTGCTCAGTCTCTACAACCAGTACAAGGCGGACGGCAATAAGTACGATTATTCGAACATGCAGAACGTACTGAACACCATTACCTTGATTTCTAATTGTCAGGGATTGAAGGCGAACTACAAAGATCAAGAGTACCTGAAAGGTTTCGGTAAGGGTTTGATCGCTTCGTCGTTGGGTCTCGTTACGCAGAATAATGTGCAGACCGTAACGAACAGTTTGGTGGACATTGTGAAAAATAGCGAATCGGTTCAGCAGATCTCCGGTCAAGCACAGAACACGGCTACTTCTGTCTCTCAGTACGCCAACACAGCATCCCAATATGCCGGTGCTCTGAGCACACTGCTCTCTGCTTTCTCGCAGAAATAAGAGAGAAAATGACCGTTAATGGCTTTGGAAATAGCACAAAATCATCATAAATCATCACAAAATGACGATTTTTTGATTTTTCTTTCCAAAAAATTTGGTCAAATCAAAAAAAAGCAGTAACTTTGCACGCTTTTTTGCGTGAGTGTGTATTATGCACATGCGTAAAGGCGCAATTAAAAATAATTATAAACCGTAAGGTTGGGCGGTGCCAAGAGGCTCAATAGATGTCCGTCGACCTTACCTAAAACAAACAAAATTAATGGAATACAATTCTTACAAGACAGTGTCTGTAAACAAAGAGACCGCTAAAAAAGAGTGGGTCGTTGTTGACGCTGAAGGCCAGATTCTTGGTCGTATGTGCTCCAAAGTAGCTAAATTGCTGCGTGGTAAGTACAAACCGTCCTACACTCCGAACGTGGATTGTGGTGACAACGTAATCATCGTGAATGCTGACAAAGTGCAGCTGACGGGTAACAAATGGAACGATCGCGTTTATGTACGCTACACCGGTTTCCCGGGTGGTCAGCGTGAGTTCACTCCGGCTGACCTTATGGCAAAAGGAGCTGACAAACTCGTTCGTCGCGTAGTAAAGGGTATGCTGCCCAAGAATCGTCTCGGCGCTCGTCAGATCACCAATCTGTACATTTTCGCTGGTGCAGAGCACAATATGCAGGCACAGCAACCGAAAGTAATTGATATTAACACCTTGAAATAATAGAAGAAAATGGAAACAGTTAATGCATTAGGACGTCGTAAAGAGGCAGTTGCCCGCGTTTACGTAAATGATGGTGCCGGCAAGATCGTGATCAACGGTCGCGACATCGAGACATATTTCCCGTCTTCTATTCTGCGCTACATCGTTCTCCAGCCGCTGAACAAACTCGGCGTAGCTGAGAAATACGATATCAAGGCAAACCTTGATGGTGGTGGCTTCAAAGGTCAGGCAGAGGCTCTGCGTTTGGCTATCGCTCGTGCGCTGGTGAAAATCAATCCGGAAGACAAGGCTGCGTTGAAGGCAGAAGGCTTCATGACTCGTGACGCTCGTGAGGTTGAGCGTAAAAAACCGGGTCAGCCGAAGGCTCGTAAGCACTTCCAATTCTCCAAACGTTAATCGGAAGAACAACTCCAAATCGTGTGGACTCCTCAGGGATTACCACACGATTGTTTTGGAGACTCAAACGCATATGCGTGCGCGCATATTTAATAATGTGTTATGCGCGTGAACGAGTATTCCAAAATGAAAGGAGAAATAATAATTATTTATTAATCATTATTCATTAAAAACAAAATGAGAACAAATTTTGATCAACTTCTCGAGGCTGGCGCACACTTTGGTCACCTCAAACGTAAATGGAATCCGGCAATGGCTCCTTACATCTACATGGAGCGCAACGGTATTCACATCATTGACCTCAACAAGACTGTCGTTAAGATTGACGAGGCAGCAGAGGCTCTTAAGAATCTTGCCCGCAGCGGACGTAAGGTACTCTTCGTTGGTACGAAAAAGCAGGCTCAGGAAGTCGTAGCTGCTCGTGCACAGGAGGTACAAATGCCGTACATCACTGAGCGTTGGGCTGGTGGTATGCTCACCAACTTCCCGACCATCCGTAAGGCTGTGAAGAAAATGGGTCAGATCGACAAGATGATGACCGATGGTACACTCGAGAACGTTTCCAAACGTGAGAAACTGCAAGTTACCCGTCAACGCGAGAAACTGGAGAAGAACCTTGGTTCTATCGCTGATATGACTCGTCTGCCGAGCGCAGTATTCGTAGTGGACGTCATCAAAGAGAAGATTGCCGTTGCAGAGGCTAACCGTCTGGGTATTCCTGTATTCGCTATCGTTGATACGAACTCGAACCCCAACAACATTGATTTCGTTATCCCTGCTAACGATGATGCAACAAAGGCTATCGATGTAATCCTTGGCGCAGTATGTGAGGCTATCAAAGAGGGTCTCGAGGAGCGCAAAGTAGAGAAAGCTGACGAGAGCGCTGCAGAGGAGCAGGCTAACACCGAGGCTCCGGCACCGAAAGAGCGTCGTCAGCGTATCCGCAAAGCTGCCCCGAAAGCAGAGGCTGAGAAAGTAGCTCAGGCTGCTGCTCCGAAAGAGGCTGCAGAATAAATTGAAAGCTTGTTTATCGGTTGATGGGTGGATAAGTTTATTCGTGGTTTAACCCGTTAAACCGGTTAACCAGTTTAGCTACTCATTAACCAATAAACTCATAAACCCATTAACAAAATCAAAGATTTTTATGGCTGTAACATTAGCAGATATCAAAAAACTGCGCGATATTACCGGCGCAGGTATGATGGACGTAAAAAAGGCTCTCGAAGAGGCAAACGGCGATTTCGAGGTTGCGAAGGACTTGCTCCGCAAACGTGGACAGGCTATCGCAGCTAAACGTAGCGACCGTGAAGCATCGGAGGGTTGCGTTCTCGCTAAAGTAAAAGGTAACTTCGGCGCTATCGTTGGCGTGAAGTGCGAGACCGACTTCGTGGCTAAGAACGAGGACTTCGTTGGCATGGTTAAACTGATTCTCGATGCTGCTTTGGATAACAAAGTACGTACTGCTGAGGAACTGAAGAACCTCAAAATCGGTCAGTTCACCGTTGCAGAGATCATCACCGAGCGTTCCGGCGTTACTGGTGAGAAGATGGAGTTGGCAGACTATGCTTGCTTGGAGGCTCCGGTAGTAGATGCATACAACCACCTTGGTAACAAGCTCAGCTCGCTCGTTGCAGCAGAGGCTGGCGCTGACCAAGAGACCGTTCACGGCATCTCTATGCAGGTAGCAGCTATGAGCCCGATCGCTCTTGACGCTGATCACGTAGCTGAGGAGGTTAAGAAGCATGAGCTCGAAGTAGCTATTGAGAAGACCAAACAGGACGAGATCAATAAAGCTATTGAGAACGCTATCCGCAAAGCAGGTATCAACCCGGCTCACGTAGACAGCGATGACCACATCGAGTCTAACCAAGCTAAAGGCTGGATCACCGCTGAGCAGGCACAGCAGGCTCGCGAGATCAAAGCTACGGTTGCTAAAGAAGCAGAGGCTAACCTCGCTAATCAGGCAAAGAAGATCGAGATGATCGCTCAAGGTCGTCTTGGTAAGTTCCTCAAAGAGAATACTCTCGTTGAGCAGGCTTATATCATGAGCGAGTCGAAAGAGCTCGTTAAAGATGTCCTCAAAGCAAAAGGTGTAGTTATCTGTGACTTCCGTCGTATTACATTGGCTGCTGAATAATTCGCTCCAATTCACGACAAACATCGCAGTGCCCGCAAGGCACTGCGTTTTTTTCTCCAAAATACGCTAACAGCACTTGCTCGCGGCAGAACTGTGTCTGGTCAGCATATTCGAGCATGGCGCGCAGTTTGGAGATGAATTGTTCCTGACGCTCCTCAAAGATAGCCGGTGACAGGAAGATATCCGTCTGACGCTCCATCGTCATAGTAAGGCTGCATCCCACAGAACGAGGGATGTACGTTATTATTCCTCTTTGTGCCAAAGAGACTAATAACTCATGGTTTGAAGGTTTGAGGGTTTGAGGGCTTGAGGGTTCATCCGCCTCGCGGACGTATTGTAGATCGGTGTAGATACCTGTATAGGAACGCATCAGCAGATCCAATAACTCGGCTTGTTCGCGAGAGAGGTTATATTCGCCTAACTGATGGCGAGGCACTTTGATCTGCACACGCGGCTGCGTCTCGTGCTCTTCTTCAAAATCAATATATCCGGCGTGGGTGAGAATATGCAGGGCGGAATAAGTCTGTATGACCGGCAGATGCATCACTTGGCAAAGCTGATCTATATGCAGCATGAAACGATGACCTAAACCGCTTCCGGCGCCTATTTGGAGAAAATCCATGGTCTTGTGATAGACCGATTCTACAAACTCTTTCGGCGGGTACGTATCTACAGCGCGTTTCTTCAGTTTCGCTTGATCTTCCGCTTCGTTATACAGAAGCACGGCATACGCTGTTTGTCCGTCTCGTCCGGCACGACCTGCCTCCTGATAATAACTCTCTAAATGCGATGGCAGATCGTAATGAATGACCAAGCGGACATCGGGTTTGTCAATACCCATACCAAAGGCATTCGTTGCCACGATGATGCGTGTCTTGCCTTCCGTCCACGCCTGTTGACGCTCATTCCTGTCCTTCGTTGTCAATCCCGCATGATAATAATCTACAGAGGTGATATCCTCCCTTCCTTTCAGGGAAGGGTCGGAGTTATGCCTCTTTAACCACTGGGTGAGTTCTTGGGCACGTTTACGGTTGCGGACATAAACAATAGCGGAACCCGGGACGCGTGAAAGTATATGTGCTACTTGTTCCTCTTTCTTCTCAGTTCGGCGAACGACATAGATGAGGTTCTCGCGGTGGAAAGATTTGCGGAGCACGTTCTTGGACGCAAAGCAAAGTTTGGCCTGTATATCATCGATGGTCTCCGGCGTAGCCGTAGCGGTTAAGGCCAAGATAGGCACATCCGGCAGTTGCTCACGGATCGCGGCTATATGGAGATAAGAAGGTCGGAAATCGTACCCCCATTGAGAGATACAATGCGCCTCATCAACAGCAATCAAACCGATGGGCAAGTCAGCAAGACGCTTTTTAAACTCCTCACTCTCAAGCCTTTCCGGAGAACAATAGAGAAAATGATAGGGTCCGTAGAGACAGTTATCCAACGCCACACGCTGCTTGTCCCAACTCATGCCGGTATAGACAGCCGCGGCATGAATACCACGCGCTTGAAGATTCGCCACTTGGTCACGCATGAGTGCGATAAGCGGCGTAATAACGAGACAGAGGCGTTTGTCCGGATTCTCATGCCCTTTGACGAGGGTGGGCACCTGAAAACAGATACTCTTACCGCCACCGGTAGGCATCAGAGCGAGGGTGTCTTTGCCGGACAACACAGACTCAATGATCTCCGCCTGCAACGGACGGAAATCATCGTATCCGAAATATGTCTTCAGTGCTTCGCGTGCTGTCATCGTCTTCAAAAAAATTTTGCGCTGCAAAATTACTGCTTTTTTATGACATATGCAAAAAAAATGCATAAAAAAATTACTGAAATTCTTGCATATGTCGAAAAATAGTAGTACCTTTGCACTCCGAAAAGAAAAATGACTAACATTCTAAAATATATAAAACTATGATTTCTAAACGTTTAGAGGACGCTATTAACGCCCAAATCAATGCCGAAATGTGGTCGGCTTATTTGTATCTGAGTATGTCTGCTTATTGCCAAGACAAAGGCTATGCAGGCATGGCTAATTGGTTTGCTATCCAGTTCAAAGAGGAGCAAGACCATGCGCAGATTTTCTATAACTACCTCATCAGCCGTGGCGGACGTGTGCTGCTCAAGGCAATCGATGCAGTGGAGACCGAGTGGGCTTCGCCTTTAGCTGCTTTTGAGAAGACTTACGAGCATGAGCAACATGTCACTTCGCTCATTAACAATCTGATGCACATTGCTGTAGAGGAGAAAGACTACGCTGCACAGAGCCGCCTCCAGTGGTTCATCGACGAGCAGGTAGAGGAGGAAGAGAACGCTGTGGAGATTATCAACAAACTGAAGATGTTGGACGGTAACGGCTATGGTCTCTATATGCTTGATCAGGAACTTGCTGCACGCGTTTATGCTACGCCTTCGCCTCTTGCCGCTAAAGCATAAGACGGATGAAGCGATATAAAGCTATATTTCTCGATTGGGATGATACGATAGGTGATTGGACGAACGCCGAGCATTTGGCTTTGCGCGATATTTACACCACGTATCATCTTGATCTTTTATACGCCTCTTTTGACGATTATTTAGCAGCGTACAAGCCGTATAACTTGGAGTTGTGGGGCAAGTATGGGCGTGGAGAAATCACCAAGAGTTACCTGCATTTCGAGCGTTTCTACCGTCCGCTGCTGATCCAAGACGAACCGGAGCTGTGCGGGTTGCGGAAAGATGAGTTATCGCATAGGATAGGGGATGAGTTTCTTCGTCTGACGAATAGATATTTCCGTCTGATGCCCGATGCCGACAGGGTCGTTCGGTATCTTGCTTCCAAATATCCGCTGACGATTGTCAGTAACGGATTCAAAGAAGTGCAGTATTATAAATTTGAGCATTCCGGTTTGTCGGACTGTCTTACTCACACGCTCGTCAGCGATGAGATAGGTATCAACAAACCGCAACCGGAAATCTTCCGCATTGCCTTGGAGCGCAACGGTGTGAAGGCTGACGAAGCGATCATGATCGGTGACAGTTACAGTTCCGACATAGCCGGTGCAAAAGCCGCAGGCATTGACCAGATCTGGTTGCATGACGGCGAGACATCCGAGACGGCCACATTCATCGTTCCGCGATTAACAGATATAATGAATATCCTCTGAATATGAAAAACAAGCTATTTCTTTTCCTCGCTTGCTGCCTGTTGTGCGGCTGTTATCACCGCACGGACGCTCCGCGCGGCTCTTGGGCAAAAGGAGCTGACATCAGTTGGCTCAGTGAGATGGAGCACGACTCCGTTTTCCATGACGATTGTATCGCTACCATGCGTGCGATGGGTATGAACGCCGTGCGTCTGCGCGTGTGGGTCAATCATACAACAGGTTGGAGCAATAAACCCGATATGTTATCGCTTGCCAAACGTGCTGCTGAGCAGGGGCAGCGTATCATGATTGATATTCATTACTCGGATTTCTTTGCCGATCCAAGTCACCAGACTATCCCTTCCGCTTGGCAGAAATACGACTATCCGACGATGTTAGAGGCGGTGCGTGAACACACGCTGGATGTGCTCTATACGCTCAAGGAAGCAGGTATCAAACCCGAATGGGTGCAAATAGGCAACGAGACGCCCAACGGCATGTTGTGGCCGATGGGAAAGGTGAATAAAGAAGAAGGCGAGTGGGAACATTATGCCGGATTTACGGCGATGGGCTATGAGGCTGCCAAGGAAGCTTTTCCTGATATTACGGTCATCGTACATGTCGATAATGCGTACGAGCAACGCGATTGGTTCTGGACGCAGATGGCGGCTCATGGCGGCAAATGGGATATGATCGGTCTGAGCCACTATCCGATGATGAGTGCTTGGAATGGTGGTAAGACTTGGCAGGAAATGAATGAGTTAGCGGAGACGAACATTCGCCGGCTCATCAGCCAATGGCATTGCCCGGTGATGATTGCCGAGATCGGTATGTTCGCTAACGACACTACTTCTGCAACCGTCATGGCGGATTTTGTGCAGCGCGCACAAGCTATCGACTCCTGCGCAGGTATCTTCTATTGGGAACCCGAAGTGTTTGGAGGTTGGAGACCGGCGGAGTATATTCCGTTGGGATGGGGCAGCTATGACATGGGCGCCTTCACACCGGAAGGTCAACCCTCCGAGGTAATGAAAATCCTATTAGAAAGTCATCAATAAATTACTACTTTTCTGTCAAATATCCAAATAAAATTTGCATATCTCAGTTTTTTGTAGTACTTTTGCACACAAAAAGGACGAAAAATGGATATAGTACTCTTGATTTTAGCTTTCTTTATGATGCTGATCGGTCTGATTGGCTGTATAGTACCCGGTTTGCCGGGAACACCGATTGCGTATATCGGTTTGTGGATGGCACAAGCGACGGAAAAGATCCATTTCTCATGGCAGTTCCTCCTCATTTGGGGCATTGTGGTGGTGATCATCTCTGTGCTCGATTATGTCGTACCGGCTTGGGGAACCAAACATTATGGTGGTACGAAATGGGGAGTATGGGGAAGTACCATAGGTGTTTTCGTCGGATTGTTCT
>JAFXWI010000077.1 GCA_017542915.1 Paludibacteraceae bacterium | reverse complement strand
CTTTCCAGAATTGCACCTTGACCCCTGCCAAAGAGCACACTCTCAAGCACACCAAGAACATCATCTGGAACGGCAAACCCCTGGAATAAGGCACAAGCATCGTGCATTAATGCACGATCATGAAAAAAATGCCTTCTCCCAAGCACTATAAAACGCCGGACGGACACTGGAAGAGCGAGAGAAATCTCGCTCTTCAGCATCGTGCATTAATGCACGATCAAACGCCCCTCCCTTCGGTTTTACTCGCAAATAGCATCTATTCTTAGGCTATTCGTAGGTTATTCATAGGCTATTTATAAGTTATTGCAATATTAAACAACTACCTTCACAATATGGCTAAAGCAGAATTTAACGACCCTGTAGAAATTATCAGGGGCAAACTCAACAAACGTCAGAAAGACATCTATCGCATCAAATCCTTCCGCTCGCCGACGGGAGCTGTCGTCATGCAAGGACCTCAAGAGGTCTATCGCATCAACCATCCCCGTGACTACGACCTCTCGCCGGTGACGCCGAACGAGAAAGCCCACCAGGACATGTTCAAGCAAGCCTGCCAAATGGCGGTCCTCCAACTCCTTCCCGACGCACCCGAACGTCCCCTTTGGGTCAAACGGTTTGATGCCCAGCTCTCCCAACCCGAGGCGCTCGATCCCACCAAACCACCCAAACGCTACGGTAACTTCCGTGCCTTCGTCCGAACCGCCATCTTCTTCCAACTCAAATATCAACAATAAAACTTGTCTCTAATTGTCGTTAATTGTTGACTAAAAACTCTATGTTCATTAGGTCGGATGCTATCCGACAATGGTCACCAGACCATCGTTTATCCATGTTTTTTTCTTAAACACCACCAACCATGAGCAAAGTCACCCTCAACAGCCCCCTCAAGACCCTCTCCGGCAAACTCAACCGCCATTCCGACCTCGTCTTTGTCACGCGCCATCGCACAGAGAGCGTCTCCACCCGCACGCTCTCTTCCTCCTCCTCTTCCTCCCCTGACCCCTCGTCCTCGCATCCTGCCTCCGCCTCCCCCGCATCGTGCATGGATGCACGATCATCCTCCCCCTCTCCTGCTCAACAACGAGCACAGAAGGACTTTGTCCAACTCCGCCGCCAAGCGCAGTATATCCTCGCCACTCCCTCTCTCCGCGACCGCTATCTCCGTCAATGGACCAAGCAGCGCAGGTGCCACACCCTCCTTGGCTTTATCATGCACTCCCTCTCCATGTCCTCCAACTAACCCCTGCTCAATAAAAAATGGCTCGCATCTGCGAGCCATTTCCTTTTCGATTACATCAGCCAAGTTTGGCTGATCTTTCTTTTTAGAGCTTTGCGCCAAGTGCGTTGTACTCTACACCGTTCTTGCGGATGATGAGCTGACCATCGCGGAAGAACTTCTCGGTCTTTACAGCAGCATCAGCATTCTCGATAGCCTGGCTTTGACCTATCTGGATTTTGTGGAGGATATAACCACCTGCGGTCTCACGAACAACAACCTCGTTCGCAATAGCCGTCAACTCAATAGGATACATATCGGTCTCGTTATCCTTACCCGGAAGAGCAGTTCCAATGCCGGGAGCAGCCGGGTTAACAGCTATAGCGCCTGTGAAAGCAGTACCCTTGTCGCTGTCTATGAATTGAGCACCGGTGCTACCCTTGGAGTTTACATAAAGAACGATCGTTGCACCTACCGGTACATTCGAGAAAACAACGTCACGTTGGTTACCGTCCATCTGGATTTTACCCTTTGCGTTCACACCCTCAGTGATGTAGTAAACCTTGAAAGCGGTCTTTACTGCCGAGTTCTTGTAGGTGAACTTGATGCCCGGCAACTGAGCGATAGACAACTCTACGGCCTCACCCTCATTGTTCTTTACCTCAAAATAGCTCTTAGATGCGTTGTCGGTAATAGTACCGTTAACAACAGTAAGATCACTCTGAGCAAAATTCATCCCGTTGAGGTCATAAACCTGTGCGTTGATAGTCATTGCTGCAACAGCTGCAGCAGCGAAGATGAAAAATTTCTTCATAATTGTTGAGTTTTAAATTGTTAATATAAAAGGTTAATTTGTAAAATTCACTTTACATTTTTTTCACGATGCAAAATTACTGCTTTTTTTTGATATACACAAATACTTTTTGCTGAAAAATGTAGAAAAATTGACATTTGTGTATATTTTTAATACAAATGCGCCACCAAAGACTGCAGATAGACCTCCAAATTGGTATAAGTCTTATTCAGAGAATAAGCTTTTCCATCGCTTGCATTTCGCTTATCCAAACCGTGTTCATCCTCCCATACATCGGGCATACCGTCTCTGTCTGTATCAACAACCTCCGTTCCGGGATCCAGAACCGGATATCCTCCTGCTTCGGAAGGTGTATTAATGAGTTTACCGGTTTTGTTGCGAACATCATTGACGATACGCGTATCAGCAGCATCCCGATGAAGCGAACAACCCGCCTTGGTAAGCACGGTCTCATAGGCATCATCTGCTGTCTGTTCATTCGTCAAAAGCGTCATACCATCCGTCCAACGAGAAGAAGCCACACATTGTGATTTCTTACTTGCTTCATCAGGATAGACGCCTTTCCAGTTGTCCTGAGTAACCGAATCGGTTCCAAACATAATATTCCCTGCCAGATAGAACTTACCCGGAAGAACAGAACCGCCATATTTGGAAACACAGTTACCATCGCATCGTGTTGTCGGATTCAGCAAGCGACTTCTGACACCGGACTTCGTTGAAGGACCGGGTTTGTAGTAGTTCTTGACGAAATTGATATGTCGTCCACCTGCCTGAGTCGTTGTTCCTTCTCCTCCGTACGCAGAATTGCTCTCCCAATTATACACCACATTATTGACATAATCTATCGGTCCTGCAATCTTAGGATTGACATAATCATGGTCAAAACGGGGATTACGGCTCTGATGATGCGCCAAGAGGTTGTGATGGAACGAAGCATTCTTTCCTCCCCAAATACCGCCATAACCATGCGCCCCTTTTGCATGCACAGATGCTTTAAGCGACTCAGTGATGAAGCAGTACTGAAGCGTAAAATCAGTATTGCCGTACACGCTGACGCACTCGTCCGTACTCCATGAGAAAGAACAGTGATCTACCAGCACATTGCGGCAACCAACGATAGTCAACGCATCTCCTTCTACTTTTTTAACATCACCCATACGGAATCGTACATATTGGATGATGACATTGTCCGCCTTCACCAACACCGGATAATTGGCGATACAAATACCGTCTCCGGGCGCTGTCTGTCCGGCAACAGTGACATTGCCGCTGGAAATTCCGAGAGCTCCTTGTTCCAAATAAATGGTACCGGCTACGTCAAAGACAATAGTGCGTGTACCTTCCATTAATAATGCGCGGCGCAAAGTGCCGAACGCAGGTTTGCCTGTAGTTGGTTCTAATGAATCCTCAAGCGTTGTGACATGCACTACCACACCCCCGCGACCGCCGCTGGTATATTTACCGCCACCTTCAGCGCCGGGAAAAGCCAACACTTTTGCAGTCGGCGGCTCAACAGGGTCGCTCTCTCCGCCTCCCTTTTTACAGGAAGGGAGGCAGATAAGCAACGCTAACAGGATATAATAAGTTTTAATATTCATAATCATTCCAAAGGGAACCATTCGACGCAGAGATATTCACATCAAAGATCGGCCAGTACTGATGCATGTCAATATTGGTACCTTCTTTATACAAATACCAGTCTGCCGGTGTAATAATCGGAGTAATAACCTCACCGGATTTCTTGAAGAAGAAGGACTTAGCAACCCAGCCCTGCTCTTTATCGTAATCAGGAGGACAGGTCGAACCTTTATCCAGACCAACGAAGCGGTCAAAGACATAGGCATGACCATTCTGCGCATAAGCATCATTCTTCACGTAGTGGAACCAAATCGTGTCATTACGCCAGCTATAGTCACCCACAGCGTTCTGCAAATCATATACATCTTTTTGCGCTTTCTCCAGTTTCTCCTTGAGCAGGCCCCAACGCATAAGGTCATACTTACGGATATTCTCACCGCAGAACTCAAACGCACGCTCATCTACGATAGCTTCGAAATCCAGCGCTTTACTCGGTAATCCGGCACGTTGACGAACACGGTCGAAACACTGTTGACCGCTGATACCTTCAATATCACCGGGACCGTTTCCTTCTCTCGAACCGATGGTAGCCTCAGCGTACATCAGCAGGATATCGGTATAGCGCAGAATAGGCATGTCAATACCATCTTCGTTAGATGAATAAGGACGATTCATCCATTCAATACGCAGTTTTCCGCAGTACATCTGACCTGCATTCGAGTTCTTCTGATACACCTTCTTTTCTCCTGCTTTCGAACCAGGGAAGGTAGCCTCCACATATCCCGTAGGAGCAGTTCCGCTACCATCATCATACTCCCATGTCCAAGGCAGAATAGTGACATCTCGACGCTTATCAGCCTTATCATAAGCATAGTAGAATGTCGGCACGATCTCAATCATTGCCTGAGTCTTGGTGTTATTGGTATTACCGGAACCGTAAGATCTTGTATTGATGAGAGCCCCCGCACAGTTGGTAGAAATCTTATTACCTGTCAGTGCAAGCACCTGACCACGCGAGTCATCCAAGAACGGCATTGCCCAAATCCACTCGGATTGAGAATAATCCGTTACGTCATGACATAGGTCAAGGAATATAGAATCGAAGGAATTTTTAAATTTATAGTCTTCTGTTTTGATAATCTGCGCACAAGCTTTAGCAGCCTCCTCATAGAGAGCCGAGCGCTTGCCTGCATCCTTTACGTTATATTGCACATGGCAAGATCTTGTACCTCCTTCGGTAAATACGTCTGGACGCATAGCCAAACCGGCATACATCAAATCCAGACGAGCCAGCAGACCCAATGCGAAAGCCTTACTTGGACGACCGGTATTATTAGCAGCTTTACTGATAGGAATAGCTGCGGACCACGGCATCAGTTCTGCTGCCTCCTTAAGGTCTGAACGCAACTGCTCAAAAATAACGTTACGATCCGATTTCTTGGCATAAAGAACCTCATCGTTGTCTCCTTTGAAAGAATCAAAGCAAGCGGGTACATCACCCCAATACTTAATCATCTCCAAATAGCAGAATGCACGCAAAGTAAGAGCCTCACCCAAGAGGTAACGGAAGTTCGCATCATTCAGATCAGAGTTCGCGCGTATACCATCTATTACTACGCTCGCGCGCTCGATAGCTGAATTCAAATATGCCCAAGGGTCCTTACCGTTGGAGGTTGAAAGATCACCTGTACCGCCCGTTATGTTATATGCGGCATAATCTTTATCTTCAGTTTTAGAGCAGTGCTCAATATCGGTATTCATAGCCACATAGCCACCGCAAAGACGGTTACGGAAGGATTTATCCTCTCCGAAAGTGTTGTAAATAGCGCCGATAGCCTGCTCGGTCAAATCAGCTGATTTGAACACGGCAACGTCCATAGCCGAAGGTGACTCCGTCTGAAAGAAGCCCTTCTCACAGGCAACCAATACAAGTGCCAAGGCACCTAAAATTAAATATTTTGCTTTCATAATGATATATATTTTCGGTGATTAGAACTGAATATTCAAACCTACGTTAACACCGCGGCTCTTGGGATATGCCGAGAAATCCACACCCGGAGTAAGCGGGTTCTTGCTGGAGCGGGTATCCACTTCCGGATCCAATCCGCTGTACTTCGTTGCGCAGAACAAGTTAGTTCCCTGAACATAGACACGGATGTTATTGATGACTTTGGTCTTCTCCATCCAGTCTTTCGGGAATGAATAACCTACGGTCAACTGATTGAGACGCAGGAAACTACCGTCCTCCAAGCACTGGTCAGTCACTACATAGTGCGACATAATCGGGCTATAGGTATTGGCACCTTTGTCCACGTTCATCTGATCAATCTGGCTTGCCAAAGTCTTATATGCGTCACCTATTACGAGCGCACCGGATGCATAAAAATCAGGCATATATGTACCCTCTGCATTATAGAGCGAATAACGGTTGTTGAAATTCATAGAAGTGATGAGGTTACGCATCTTTGTCTTCTCTGTTACTGTCGTGTACTCCATCTTCGAGAGGTTCAGGATCTTATGACCGAACGCAAACGTGAAGTTAGCTCCCACATCTACGCGACCCCATTTCGGACCGCTGATATTGAAGTTAATGTTGAAACCACCGGAGTGAGTCGGAACGGTATTACCCAACACTTTTTTGTCCTTGGCATCAATAACACCGTCACCGTTCTGATCTTTGAACTTGATAGAACCCGGCACCGGTTTGTTGCTCAAGAATCCGTCACCATAGCTGGGTACGCCCTTAGCCAACCCCCAAGAATGAGTTCCGGTTACATAACTTTGGAAGTACGCAGCGGTGTAATAACCGTCGGTCTCATAGCCATATACATTACCCACCGGTTGACCAACTTCTACAAGGAACTCTGCGGTTGTCAAGTACTCAGACGAACCGAAGCAGCTGGTTTGTGCCAAAAGCGAACTCATGTTACCGAGATCTTGTACACGCGTTCTATTGAAGGAGATATTAGCGTCAACAGTCAAGTTGTAACTCAGGTTCTTGGAGCGATGGTCAAGAATAACGCCCTTGATAGAAAACTCCATACCCATATTACGCGTCGAACCGATATTCTGATATTGGTAGTTATAGCGTGCAGGCAGGTTCTGACGGATGATCAGATCCTTGGTGGTGTTCCAATAGAGATCGATGGTACCGGTCAAGCGCTCATTGAAGAAACCGTAATCGATACCGAAGTCACGAGTAATAGTAGTCTCCCACTTGAGGTTCGGGTTAGAAGCAATCTTCTCACTACCACCTACTACAAGGATGTTGCTGGTACCTTGTCCCATGTCGAGATAAGTCATCTGCTGCGAGAGGAAGTCCGGGTGCAAATAACCCAAATCCACTTGGTTATTACCAGCCATACCTACAGACAGACGGAATTTCAAGTTGCTCAACCAACTGGAAGCATTTTGCATCCAATCCTCGTCCGACATACGCCAAGCTACAGCAGCAGATGGGAAGTAACCCCACTGGTGACCTTTTGCAAAACGAGTCGAACAATCGGCACGGAAAGTAGCAGTGATGTAGTAACGACCTCTGTAGTCATAGTTAGCACGGGCGAGGAACGACAATTGGTTATCACGAGGATATACATAGTTGCTGATCTCGCTATATGCTGCTTGACCTAAGTAGTTAAAAATCTCACCTTTCTCCACATCGTAGCTTCCTTTATAACCGAAGCCGTTCTGTGTATTGGTTTCACCTTTGCGGATGATAGTCTCCTCACCGATCAAAACGCTTACGTTATGATCACGCTTGAAACTCTGCTTCCACTCCAAGGTATTATGGTTAGTAAGCGTAGAAGTACGCTCGCCCAACACTTGAACCTGTGCCGTCGGACCTAACTCTTGAATACCCGGACGACCGGTGTTTCGTGCATAATAAGTAGTCGGACCATAGTAGCGGTCAGTCGTGATATTTCGACTCTCGTAACCCAGATCAACACGTGCTGTAAAGTGCTTTGCGAACTTGTAGCTCATGTATCCCTGAACATTCCACTTGATATCTTTTTTCAACTTATAGTTGTCGCGGATAGTGGTCAGAGGGTCATAGAGAGAACCGAACGTTTCATCCTCCTCACTACCGGAACCATCGTTCTTTGCCAACAATTTGGTCGGAGCGAATACAACGCAGTTACGAAGACGTGACTCGGTTGCCGATCCGTTGTCTTTTACAGCATTCGAACCCGAACCCAGCACTTTAGTAGAGGTGTAACGAGCTGTAAATCCTACCGTGAAGTCCTTGAACGGTTTGAACTTAGCTTTCGCAGAAAGGTTGTTACGTGTATAGTTCGATTGCTCCATGATGGCTTTGTCGTCAATACGGTTATAAGACAGCGTAAAGTTGGCGTTTTTGTTACCACCATTGATACTTACAGACTGATTCGAGTTAAAACCGGTGCGACCAAAAGTCTTGTCCTGCCAATCTATGAACTCATGCTGAGATTCATCATCATACTGCTGAAGCAGTGTGGAAATCGGCGTGGTTTTGATTGTCGGATCATCCTCACCCGATGCCTTATATTTCGTCTCATTGTATACCGGATCAAAATAAGCAAAGAACTGTCCACGCAAATCCGAGTTAGACGCGTCAGTAGTGTTATACTTCATCGAGGCCCATTCGTACTGCATCAAGGCAAACTCGCGCGGATTCATCACTTTGTATTTCTTGGCGATTTTCTTCCATCCCACATATCCGGAGTAGTCAACATGGAAAGTCATCTTATCGCTATCCGTATTGGTATCTTTGGTAGTGATGATAATTACACCGTTTGCACCCTGCGCACCGTAAATAGCAGTAGCCGCAGCATCCTTCAATACGTCCATCGAAGCAATGTCACTCGGCGCAATATCCGAAATGGAGCTTACCGGCATACCATCCACGATATAAAGCGGGTCATTGCTCTGCGTCAAAGAAGTACCACCACGAACGCGGATCTTCACATCGGCATCAGGACTACCTTCTGTGGTGGTAACCGTCACACCGGACAACTTACCTTGCAGAGCCTCTGCTGCGCTCGTCACAGGAATATCCTTCAGTTGGTCAGCGCTTACCGAAGCTACAGATGTAACCACATCACGTTTCTTGGTAGTACCGTAACCGGTAACTACTACCTCTTCCAATACTTCTGCATCTTCCTGCAGCACTACATTCATTACATCGCCGGTGATGTTCAACTCTTGGGTGGCCATACCGATGTAAGAGAACACAAGCACTTTTGCATCATCTGGTACTTCAAGGGTGTAATTACCGTCGAAATCCGTCACTGTACCAATAGTGGTACCTTTCACGAGCACCGAGGCTGAGATCACGGTCTCGCCTGTAGCATCCGTTACTGTTCCGCTAATCACACGAGCTTCAGCAGCTATGCCCACAAATAGCAAAGCTGCAAGTGTCATGGTACGGAATACACTGAGATTCAGTTTCATAAAGAAATTTGTTTGTTGATATTAATTAGATTTTAGTTAGTTTTATCATGTATTCAAATACTATAAGCATCAAAAGCGGCGCAAAATTACACAAAATCCGTCATTCTAATGTGGAAAAATTGACGGAAATGTTAGAAATACACATTTTTTTGCAAAATTGACTTTACAAATCACCGCTAAAACATCGTACATCATACATTGTACATTGTACATCTTTCCTTCGTACATCAAAATGGTTCCGCATAAGTACAGCCCTCACGCCAGCGGGAACATCCGTAACGGGTGTTACCACGGATGATGAGTCCCTGACGACAAACAGGGCAAAGCATACCGGCTTTGTTCGATTTGACATCCCGAACGACACCGGTAGTCATCTCTTTGAGTTCGTTCAAAAACTCCAATGCCTGATACTCTCCACGCTCTATCTCACGCAGTTTCTTCTCCCATAGACCGGTCAACTCAGCGGACTTCAGCAGCGGAGAGACAATCAGATGAATCAGATTAATACCCGTCTCTGTAGCCCTGAGGCTCTTTCCTTGTTTCTGGATATACTTGCGTTGATAGAGTTTCTCGATAATAGCCGCACGGGTAGAAGGACGTCCGATACCGTTTTCCTTCATGGCCTCACGCAGTTCATCGTTCTCCACCGTCTTACCTGCGGTCTCCATCGCACGCAGCAGCGTAGCCTCGGTATAGTACTTCGGCGGTGTAGTCGTTTTCTCTTTCAATACCGGCTCATGAGGACCGCTCTCGCCCTTCACAAATGCCGGTAACGAATTTGTCTCCTCCGCGTTCTCGGCGTTCTCATCATCGGAGCTATCCTTTGTACTTTGTACATTGTCCCCCTGTCCCTTATCAAAAACGGCTCTCCATCCCTGTTTGAGCACTTCTCTACCTGTCACCTTGAAATCGATCTCCCCTGCTTTTGCCAAAACCGTGGTATTGCTTACCTCGCATTCCGGATAGAACGCCGCAATGAAATGCAGTGCCACCAAGTCATACACTTTCTTCTCATCCGCGGTCAGACCTTCCGGACGCTGCCCCGTCGGGATGATAGCATGGTGGTCGGTCACTTTCTTGTTGTCAAAGACTTTCTTTGACTTCGGCAACGACCCTGCCCCTTTCTTACCGTCCGCCTTGAGTCCCAACAGAGGCGTTACCTGCGGATAGTAATCCTTGATACCCGCTAAGGTATTCGGTACTTTGGGGTAAATATCGTCGCTCAAATAGGTGGTATCCACACGCGGATAAGTCGTCACGCGTTTCTCGTACAGCGATTGAATGAGTTGCAGGGTCTGTTCTGCAGAGAACGAGAATTTCTTATTGCAATCCACCTGCAAGGATGTCAAGTCATACAGTTTGGGGGCAAACTCTAAGCCTTTTTTCTTCTCCACGGACGTGATCACAAACGGCTGATCTTTGATACTGTCCACCAGTGCTTGTCCCTGTTCTTCGCTCGTGATAGCATATTCGCCTTCTTCCACCGGCAGTTGTGCGCTGAAGAGCGTATCGCGGTAGTTGGTCTTCAGCTCCCAATAGGTCTTCGGCACGAAATGCTCTATCTCTGCCTGTCTCTTGACCACCAGCGCTAATGTCGGCGTCTGCACGCGTCCCACAGACAGCACTTGTCGGTCTTTTCCCGTCCCACGCGCGTACCTTATAGTATATGCGCGTGTAGCGTTCATGCCCAATAGCCAATCGCCTATGGCTCTCATCATGCCTGCCTCATACAGATGTTGGTACTCGCTTTGGTCTTTGAGCTGCGCAAACCCTTCACGGATAGCGTCTTCCGTCAACGAACTCACCCACAGCCTCTTCACCGGACATTTGCAACCTGCCTGCTGATAGACCCAACGCTGGATCAGCTCTCCCTCTTGCCCGGCATCACCGCAGTTAATCACCTCATCGGCTTGTTCGATCAGGGATTTGATGACATTGAATTGTTTGTGTACGCCCTCATCTCCATGCACTTTGATGGAGAAACGCGCCGGAATCATCGGCAGCGAACTCAGGCTCCATGCTTTCCATTGCTCCGTATATTCCTGCGGATCGAGCAACGCGCAGAGATGACCGAATGTCCAAGTAACTTGGTATCCGTTCCCTTCAAAATATCCGTTCTTGCGCTGATTAGCTCCCAGCACTCGGGCGATGTACTCCCCCACGGACGGTTTCTCTGCTACGCAAACGATCATAAATCTCAAATTTCAAATGTCCAATGTCAAATCGTCAATAAACCTCAGTTTTTCTGAGCCCCGTATCCGTACCCGGCACGCAAGCCTTTGACGCCATTGAGGACACCGGCAACATTATGCATTCGTTTCTGCTCAACTACCTGATTGATAAAATCAATCATCTCCATGGACGTGTACTTGTAGCGGCAAACGAAGATCGTCATGTCCGCAATACGATCCAGCAGGAACGTATCGCTCACCAGCGCAACAGGCGCTGTATCGACGATGATATAGTCGTACCGCTTACGCAACTCCGCAAACAACGCATCCAGACGCTCTGTCTGCAGCAACTCCGACGGATTCGGAGGAATAGCGCCGCAAGGTATCAGATCCAGATTCTTATGCTCGCCGCTCGGAACGATGATATCATCTATCGTCACATCCGGCTCTGCCAGATAATCGGTCAGATGACCTTTGGTATTCAGGTTGAAATAGACAGACAACATCGGTTTGCGGATATCGAGTCCCACCAACGCCACTTTCTTACCCAAGAGCGCCAACGAGAGGGCGGTGTTGCTGGAGACATAGGATTTGCCTTCGCCGTTGATACTCGAAGTCACCAAGATCACCGGTGCTTTCGTCTCAGCTGGAAGCATAAAACGTAAGTTGGTACGTATCAATCGGAAGAGCTCCGCCGAAACGGTCGATTCGCCTTCGCGGATAGCGATGTGCGCATGACGCGAGTTCTCCACGATCTGACCCAGCACAGGTGCTTTGAATCGCTGCTCGTACTCCTTCACGTCATCGATCTTGTCGTTAAACAGCTTATACAGATACAGCAGTCCCGCCGGAATCATCAGCCCGAAGCACAGACAGATGATCAGCAGGTTACGTAATTGCGGACTACGACTCCGCACATCGCGTTGCGGCATATCGAGGATCTTCGCCGGAATCGTCGTAGCAGCCAACATCAGCGAGTTCTCCTCTCTCTTCTCATAGAGGAAGAGGTAAAGCCGCTCTTTGATCTTCTGATCACGCACTACGCGCACGTACTCGCGCTCCTGCTCCGGTGCATTCTTGATCTGACGGTTGATCTTCGACTCCTGTGCCTGCAAGCCGTTCAGACGTATCTGCAAACTCTCACGCACCGAACGGATAGTAGCGATGATGTTCTGCCTCATGGAGCTCAATTGCTGATCTAACTGCTCCACTACGGGGTTACTGTCCGTAGCGGTACGCTGAATACGCATCCGCTGAAGCAACAGCGCGTTGTATTGCGACAGGCTCGAACCCAACGAAGCGTCGGTAATACCAATATTGGCAGGAATGAGATTATTGCGTTTGGTGTCGTCACGCAGGAACTCGTCCACATAGTCCACCAAACTCAACTGCGTCTCTATCTCTGCTATAGCACTTTGCTCGGCACTACTTGCGTGGAGGTACAACTGCGCCTGTGTTTCCAAATGCGCGATGTTGTTTTTCTCTTTGTATTCAGAGACTGCTTTCTCGGCGTCGCCGAGTTCCTCGGTGATGATTCTGAGTCGCTCCTCGATGAAAGTAGCGGTATTGGACGCAATCATATTCTTGTCCACCAACGCATTCATGTTGTATTGCTCAATGACCTGATACAGGAACGCCTTATCGCGATCCGGCATCGGAGACTTCATGGCAAGCTCGATGATGTTCGACTCTTTCTTATGCTGCGCCACCTTGAGCAACTGACGGTAGTCGGACACTACCAACTCATGACGTTTGTGAACCACTTTATAGGTGGTATCTTGGCTCAACGGACGGTTCGCATGAATACGGATAGTACCCACTGCTGTCTCTATCGGCTCGTCCAGTGTCTCTACGCGTGAGGTGGAACGGGTGAAATAGCCCAATTTGGTTTTCACTTTATAGCCCGACTTGGTGGCTTTGACCGTCACGGTAAACGGAGAAATAGACGCATCTTCCGTCAGGTTGATATAATCGATCGTCAACGCCGGATTACGGAACTCACCTTTCCAACGCACACCGTCCTTCACAAACGAATACTCCCAAAGGTTAAGCGCATCAATGGATTGCGCGATCAAGCCGCGAGAACTAAACACCACCAACTCGTCTTCGGTCTGCGCATTGCCGCCCAGACCCAGCATCGCCATCGGATCAATTTTCTCGCTCATCATATCGCCTTGACGCAACATGATGCAGGCATCGGTTGTCCATCTCGGACTCTTACGCACATAGTAAGCAATGCCCAACAACAGGAAGAACACCACTCCTATGGCGAACCACCACCAGTGTTCCAACACCACGCGCACTACCTTGCGCACATCTATTTCGTTTTGATTATTTTCCATAGCTGTCAACTTTCAATTTAGACTATCGACCATCGACCAACGACCAACGACCATCGACTAACGACTCACTTCAGCACCGTCACCACGATAGTGGCTGCACTCAGTGCGGCGGACACTACGCCGAGCCACACGCTGGTATTGGTACTTGCTACGGCACGCACCTTGTTCGGCGACACGTACACCACATCGTTCTGCTGCAAATAGAAATACGGAGAGCTGTAGATATCCGTGCTACCGAGGTTAAGCCGTGCTATCTGCATCTTACCGTCCACCTCACGGGTCACCAACACATTGTCCCGACGACCATAAGGTGTCAAGTCTCCGGCTGCCGCTAAGGCATCCAAGATTGTCACATGACCATTGGGAAGCGCCACGTGGCAAGGACGCACTACCTCGCCCATCACCGAAACCTTAGCGCCGATGATATTGGCGGTCACTATCGGATTGAGCACCTGTGCCTCCAAACGCTGCTTGATCATCTGTTCCACTTCGCTGCGCTTCAAACCGGCCACATGCAGCTTACCCAAGACCGGAAAATCGATATTTCCCTCCTCATCCACGGTGTAGCATTGCAGCGTCGGGGTTGTCGAAAGACTTCTCTCTCCCGGCTTCGCATATACCACCAACGGCAGGTTGTAAGGCACGATAGCTTCCTGATCCAATGCCGACACGACGATAGACAGCGCATCGCCGGGACGCACTACCAATTCGGTTTTGGTCTCATAAGAAGCATTGATAGCATCTGCTTTCCCGGGCTGAGCATCGGTCAGATACGTCATCTGCTTCTGCGTCACGCAACCCGCGCACGCGAAAACCAGCGTCAGCGCAACCATTAGTCTCGATATCTTGTTCATAATCTTCAAAAATTTCAGATAAATTTCAAAATAAGCGTGCAAAGATACAACAAAAAAATCATATACGCAAGTGCGCGCGACATTTATTTGCAAAAAGAGCATTTTTTTCTTAAAAAATGCACTCTTTTCGCCTTCCCGCTTTCACCTTTCAACTTTTTTTTGTACTTTTGCATGATATTTTGTGTTTTTTTATGACGCAACAGGATTTATTGGCTATCAAACAGCGGTTCGGCATCATTGGCAACAGTCCTCTGCTGAACCGAGATATAGAAATCGCCGTGCAGGTTGCCCGCACGGATTTGAGCGTGCTCATCACCGGTGAGTCCGGTGTCGGTAAGGAGCATTTTCCGAAAGTGATACATGCTTTCTCGGCTCGCAAACACGGACCTTATTTCGCCGTCAACTGCGGTGCAATCCCCGAAGGAACCATCGACTCCGAGCTCTTCGGACACGAGAAAGGTGCCTTCACCGACGCGAAAGCTGAACACAAAGGCTATTTCGAGATCGCTGACGGCGGTACGCTGTTCTTGGACGAAGTGGGTGAACTGCCGATGCAGACCCAAGTGCGTCTGCTCCGTGTGTTGGAGACAGGCGAATACCTGCGCATGGGGTCCAGTACGGTACGCAAAACGAACGTTCGCGTAGTGGCAGCTACGAACCTCAACATGCGTCAGGCAATCGACGACGGACGGTTCCGCGAAGACCTCTATTACCGTCTCAATACGGTAGAGATACGCGTACCCGCGTTGCGCGAGCGAAAAGAGGATATACCGCTCCTCTTCCGTAAGTTCGCCGTCGATTTCTGCAACCGTTACCAGATGCCCCCTCTCTCCCTCAACGAAGAGGCAACACGGCTACTCCAGAACTCCTATTGGCGAGGCAACATCCGTCAGCTCAAGAACCTTGCCGAGCAGATGTCCGTCATCGAACTGGATCATCAGATCAATGCCGACACCCTCCGCAAATACCTGCCGCAGGAGGAGAACCGTCAGGACTTAGTCCTCCGTACGCCGACGCAGCAAGCCGGAAAAGACTACTCCCACGAACTCGGCATTCTCTATAACATGGTCATTCAGAACCGCCAAGAGATAGAAGAACTGCGCCAACTGCTGCAGGACGGTCGCAATCACGAGATGCCCAAATCACGAGAGCACGAAAATCGAATTCCTGCTTCCACCACGTACGACATTACTGCGCCCCGTTCGACCGAGGAAATTCACCCGTCCCGCGAAGCCGAAGAGATCATCCCAATCGAGGAGTCGTCCCTCCGCATCGAAGATGGCGAGAAAGAACTCATCCGCCGCGCACTCGAACTGACCGCAGGCAACCGAAAAGAAGCTGCCGCACGGCTCGGCTTCTCAGAAAGAACCCTTTATCGCAAAATCAAAGAATATGATCTATAAATCTTTCAGCCCGAAGGGCGGTCTTACAGCGCAGCGGTCTTACAGCGTCAGCGGTCTTACAGCACACCTCGTGTGCGGTCTGCTGCTGCTCATTATGAGCAGCTGCTCTGTCAGTTTCAAGCTCAACGGTGCCAACATCAACTACCAGACTACGCACTCTATCGGCATCTCGGACTTCCCGAACAACGCGCCGATGGTCAACCCGACGCTGAGCAATGCGCTCACGGAGGAGATACGCGATCTCTATCAGCGTCAGACGCGCCTCCAGATCCTCCGCAAAGGTGGCGATCTCGAACTCGAAGGCTCCATCATCGGCTACGATCTCTCGCAGGGTGCCATCAGTGTGGACAGCTACGCTTCGGAGAGCAAACTGACGATCCGCGTTTCCGTGCGGTTCACCAATAACATCAACCCCGAAGAGTCGTTTGAGAAGACTTATACTGCGTACCAAACCTTCGACGCTGCCCTCCTCCTGTCCGACGTGCAAGATGAGCTTTGCGCCACGATGATACGTGAGATTGCAGAGAATATCTACAACGATACAGTAGCAAAATGGTAACCATTTAACAAATGTTTTTTATGTTTATGGCCTTGATTGATTTAAACTCGGAGAGTTGAGCAAATAGGTAGTAAAAGCTGCCTGGAAGCTTGCTTACAAGCAGGTTTTAGTGGCTATTTGTTCAAGAAGCTCTGCTTCTAAAGCAATCAAGGGGTTTTATATGTTTTTGTTTAATTTTATAGGACTCCATATAACTATTTAACAAAAAAATGACATAGAATTTGCATATGTCATTTTTTTTTCGTACCTTTGCACCCGATTTTGAGATTGCCTTTCCGTGAAGCAGTCTATTAATGAGATTGTCTTTCTGTGAAATGGTCTGTCAGCGAAGCGGTCTGTCAGTGAAACGGTCTGTCAGCAAAGCGGTCTGTCAGCGAAGCGGTCTATTAATTTAAAACATGTTTAAAATTAAATAATTATGTACATTTTTATTACTATCTTAATTGTCATTGCCGCCATTCTGCTGACGCTTCTGGTGTTGGTACAGAATAGTAAAGGCGGTGGTCTGGCTGCCGGTTTCGCGAGCGGCAACCAGGTGATGGGTGCGCCCCGTACGGCAGACTTCTTGGAGCAAGCTACATGGACGCTGATTGCGGTGATTGTTGCTTTCAGCATTGCTGCTGTTGGTTTCAATGCCGGTAATAACGCTTCTTCGGACGAGCAATCCGCTATCCAAGTAGAGGAAGTAGCTCCCGAAGCTGCTCCTGTAGCAGAGCCCGCAGCAGAACCTGCTGCAGAGCCTGCTGCTGAACTCCCCGCACAGGACTAATCCTGTCCGCAACCAACGAAAAAAAATGTGTCATTCCCTTGACACATTTTTTTTGTTAACCCCTCTCCGTGCACTTTTGTCGCATCTTTGCGACAACCCCTCTCCTCCCTCTCTTGTATAGAGGGTCGGCGTGAGGTTCCCTCGATGGTATCGTGAGGGTATCGTGAGGGTATCCTAGACCATTGCCGTTATTATCTGCCACCCACTGTGGACGTCTTAGTCCCTTAACAACAAAAAACAACCCCGCCGAAAGGCAGGGTTACGAGGTTTATTGCTCTTTGTCGAACGGCAGTTCATCGTGCGGGGATATGTAATCAATGGCTTTCTTATTGCTGATGACACTTCGTCCCAAACGGTGCTCGATGTCGGCGCGTGCGTTTCGTGCTACTTCTGCGCCATCTTTAGCAACGTTCGCTGTTTGCGCTAATCCTTCAGGATTGCGCTCTTTGCTAAGATCTGTAGCAGTCTGCTCAGCTAAAGCGTTGAGCAGCAACTCCATATTAGTCATGTTATCCCGCAGGTTTTGGTCGGTAAGACCTTTGTGCTCCTTATATTCGCGCGTGGTCATTCCACTCCAGATCTTACTCATGAGATCCGTCAGGCGGGCATAATCGCTATCGTTGGTCACACCGCTTCGTTTCCACTCGTCCGTCAAGCCTTTTCGGATCTCGATAGTTTTGATGCGCTGGTTGATCCAGTTCTCCGAGTATCCTAAGCGTCGGTAGTCTTTGATGGCCTGCTCGATATCCAGTTCAGGATCACGCATCTGTCGTATACGCTCTGCGCCCACTTGTGCTAACCATTGTTTGAAAGGCTCAGCTTTTTTGGAAGGGATGGATTGGATGATGCGGAAAAGTTGCTCAGTATCAGCCACATCTGTAAGACGCTGCTTGCCATCTGTGGCTGTTAATTTCAACTGCTTACAATTTGTAAGCATTTCATTTGCGCCCTCAGCGATAAGCCTTTTTTTCAATACCGCCCAGTACGTACTGGCGCTACGCGCAGTGGTTTGATCTGTCAGCACCGCTACAACATCAACGATGGAGAAGAAGTACTTCTCTTGAACATCATCCCAAACGACACGTACTCGTAGAGATTCAAATAGTTTGATTGCTTCGTGTTCTGCCATAAGTTTCAAATTTGCTACAAAGTTACAACAAATTTATCAAATATGCAAATATTTATCGATAAAAATTCATTATGCTCGCATAAATTGAGTTTTTAAGCGATAAAGAGTTGCTATTTGCACGTCAGTGCGAATGTAATTTCGAGGTGGGACGGCAAAGCCGTGTCGGTGTCCTCGAAGTTACTATATTTGATATATGCAAATTTTCGTTCACAAATTTAACGAATTAAACGAAAATTATTATTTTGCAAAGGTGATAATTCAGAACATAAACCCATCAAAGGCAGCCGATAAAGCTGCCTTTGATGAGTTATAGCAGGGACTCCCGTGACCATATCGTGACCATTACGTACGTCACAGGTGTATCTGTATCCTGCCCGAGAACCAAACAACCCCGCCGTTTGGCAGGGTTGTTAGTGATGTCGCCTATAAGGCGGAAGGGTAATGAGGCATTAATCGCCGGTACCGCTATCAATAGGACCTCCAACAGGAAGACCGGTAGGACTTGCGGATTGCATCAACGAAGTAGCAAATACTTCGGTAGCCTCTACGAGAGGTTGATTATAATTCTTTTTCATAATTAATAAATATTTTCATTATTTAACCAGACGACCGGTAGCGTCATACATCTTCTCACCACGGAGGATATAGATGTTACCATCAATCAGCAACTTAACCGGTTTGTCGGTAGCATTGATATTCTCAAAGCCGGTAACTACATCCTTATGCATCGGGATAGCGCGTACGCGATGTGCAGGCACGTTAGCCGGTGCACCGGTGTTGGCGATCTCGTCCAAGTCAATGTAAGCACGGTAAGCAGGCAGGCTGTTGTCGGATCGACCATCTACTCGACGAAGTTCGTTATTCATCAAGAGGTAGATATTCTCACCGGCAGCGTTCAGATGAGTTTGCTCCATCAGAGAGAATGTACCATGGAGAGCGCCGTTAACGCCCGGGGTAGTCTCTACATCGCCGCTCAGGACAGCAGTTAAGTCACCGGCAGCCTCAGCATAGATGATATACGGAGTACCTGCTGCGTACGGAGCATCCTCTTGTACGAGGTAAGCCATATTGGCATCCTTGCTTGCGAACGTCCAGAAGGTAGCACCCTGCACAGCCTCCATCGTTCTATTGAAGCAGATCGTATAGTAGTTACCAGCGGTCAGACCCTCACGAACAGTCTCGTATACCGGAGTCGGAGGAGTAACAGGTTTTGGAACGTAGAATGCAATCGGTTTTTGAGTTGTTGTTGAAGTCGTGTAGCAAGAGAAGAGACCATTACCATCAGAATTGAACTGCATCATCTTATGTGTATAATTTCCATTTGCCACAGCGCTGGAAGCAGAAATCGTCCATTTTGCATTACCATCTACAGCATCCTGACTTCTTAAGTAGTTGCTGCTGGAGGATGCTGCATAGAGATATTTGCCGTTCGATGTACGGAGAGCAAATTTACCCTCGCCTTGCTCTACAAGGATGAAGGACATCGTGTTCGTGCCCGGAGTCAGGACACCTTCACCATCTACAGAAGCCTCAACCGCTGCACGGTTATTGTTATTCTGAACACCCATAGCATAAGTAACATCTGCTTTCACTCCAGTGATAAGCACTTCTGCACCATCTACGAGGTCAGCAGCAGTTGCAGCAACCCACTGAGAAGTCGTGCTAACAGCTTCTTCCGGAGTTTCAGGTTCTACAACGGTCATCGAAAGGGTTATCACCTTCTGCGTTTCGCTGTTGTCATCCTTAATAGTAACGGTACCTGCATAAACACCAACTGTGCCTGTATTAACCGAAACGGTAATTACATCACCATCCACGATTTCAGTATCGTCAATGCTGAATGCGCTATAGTCGTCACCGGTTTCACCACCCAAAGTAGCAGTAGCGCTTGTGATGTTCTTCAGCGTTACAGTAATCGTCTTCGAAGCTACCACAGCATCCTTCTCTACAGAAGAACCGAAGTTCAGATACGTAGTAGGATCTGTGATGATAGTCGGGTCACCTGTCTCTACAGCACCAATAGTGACAACTTTATTGGCATTTTTGCCTTCATAAGTTGCAGTCAGAGTTACCTCTGTCTGGTTCTCAACAAGTGCTGCGTGCGACCAAACAACATCATTCGGATCAACTTCAACCGGAGTCTGCTCTACATTATTCAAAGTGTAGATTGCATTAACGGTCAGACCTTCCGGAACAATATTGTCACCCGTCTTCCAACCGGTTGTATTGGTCATTGTACCGGTAATAGCAATGTGGTCAAGAACCGGCAGAACACCACCTTCTTGGTTAACACCGAAGAGAACGAAACGCTTTTGTCCTTCAGCAGCAATTGTAATAACGGTATTAGCAGCTACTTCGTTGTCCGGAGTTAATGAGAAATAGTAATCTGTACCACTTTCACCTAAATCATAGGTCGTTCCTTGACCAGAAACACCTGCATTTGCTTCTATAGCCAGTTCTTTTGCCTCGTTGAAGCAGTCACCGGTTACACTTACAGTCTGAGCCTCACCATTCCATGCTACCAAGTGCAAGTGAATAGCAGTTACACCTTGTGGCAATGTAATAGTAGCAGATGCTCCCTTGCTGGTTTTGGCTGCATCATAGTCTTCTCCATTGATTGTTACATGAGCAGCAGTGTTACTTGCAATCTCAACATTGCTAGTATAAACCGATGCCCACGGTGAAAGATCATTCCATTTTGCATAAAGGGTCTCATCCTTACTAAGCGGAGCACCAGCAACGGCTTCAGAACCAACCTCAAATGTCGATGTAGTAAACCAACCGCCGAAGATTTTCTCATTCTTCGTTACAGTAGGCAGCGGATCAGGCAGATTTGTTGCTGCTGCTACATCTTCAATATCCTCATTTGCATCATTCTCAACATAAGTAATGCTAAAAGTCTGAGCTACAGGGCGGTTGAACTCAAGCAGGTAGTTGCCTCCATCGAACTCTTTTTTCTCATTAAAAATCTTCAAAGTACCATAAATAGTTACCTCATCGCCAACTTGCAAATCTGTCTTCTCTGCAAATGATGCACCATTCAAACCGTAACCATTATATACTTGCAATTGGTCAGTTGTGGAACCATTATCAGAAATGTAGTACGTCAAACGACCACTACTTGGATTAGAAGTAGGCGCAGTACTTACTTTACCATATACAAATTGATTTTCGATAGGGCTATTAGAATCCAATGCTTCAAGAGCTGCAGCTACCGTTATCTTCGAGCCCTTAGTAAAAGTCTTTGTTACGATTGCACTTACGTATTCGCCTTGGAAAGCAGCTGCTTTAATAGTAGTCGTAGCACTTAATTCAATCGGATTTTCATACAGCGTTGAAGTGGCAGTAGGATCAGAACCATCAATTGTGTACCGAACTTCTGCGTTCTCTGTAGCAGATGTGATAACTACACTAAGAGTGGTCAAGAAACCTCCTCCATTAGGATTAAAGGTTGGAGCAGCGATTGTACGATTCAATTGAATAATATGGCTATTCATATCGAACTCATCTGTTCCTTTGTAATTTTTCAAAGTACCCTTAACAACGACTTCATCTCCAAGAGACAAATCAGACAGGCCAGCAAAACTTGCTCCATTCAGTCCCTTTCCGCTATAAACCTCCAATTGATTAGAAGTAGTACCATCTGCCGAAATCCAATATGTGATTGAATGATGAGTTCCGTCATAACTATCGATTTGAGAGATCACACCTCCTACATATTGGTTCTCTATCGGTGTTGTTCCTGCTGCAGCAATAGCAGCCTTAGCCTGAGCTACAGACAGCACCGTTACCTTTGTGAAAGTTTCTTCTGCTACGGCACTTGAAACGCCACCCTTAACGGCAATCGCTTTAACGGTCGCAGTATTATACAGCGAGAAGGGCGCAGAATACAAGAGATCATTATTGACGGTTGGATCGTCACCGTTAGTTGTATAATAAATAGCATCAGCGTCATCGTGAGAGATCGTCACCGTTGTCGAGTTCAAGAAGTTATTATCCTCAGCGGAAATCGTCGGTTTTGTTACAGCAACTGCCTCTACCTCATAGAATACTTTAACGACTTTGATTCGGCGATGACCAGAAGTTCCGCCTACATTAAACGTTACCGATTGCTCACTTCCTGTCCATTTACCAGCAGCGTATGTTCCATCCTCCGTAGAAATTTCGTTTGATCCTTCCCCAGAACCAAATTCCAATAAAATTTTAGATATCGTAACACCTTCCTTTCCTGCAACAGTCATATGACCACCACCATAGACGCGCATTGCTGTGCCAGTATTATAATACTTTCCATCATTATCTCCATCACCGAAAGATATCGTAATGTTAGCATCTGCAATAATTGAGGGGTATTGCACTCCATTCTCGTAGCCTTTAGCACTAAAATCAAAAGTCAAAGTCGGAACTTCTGCTGCAGTAACCGTAACATCGCAGGTCGCAGATTTCGTAGCATCATCCGCAGACTTACAAGTAATCGTCGCCGTTCCCGGAGCCACAGCAGTCACAAGACCGTTTTCTACAGTAGCAACTTCCGTGTCATCAGACTCCCAAGTTACATTCTTGTTTGTTGCATTATCAGGCGAAACCGTTGCAGTCAATGTTTGTTTCTCTCCAACTTCTAATGCAATCTCATCCTCATCAAGAGTCACTTCTGAAACAGCAATCGGGTCTGAGCCACCTCCATCAGGAGTGTATGTTACAGAAATACTTTTTAATCTCCAATGACCACTACCACTTGGACGGGTGAGTGTAAAAGAGGATGCGCTTCCCGACCAACTTCCATTGTTATAAGTTCCCTTATCTGCGACATTTGTAGATGGCTTATTATTACCATCCCATGTAAAAGTAGCTGCAGTTATCGTTCCACTTGCAGTTGCAACAGTAAACGATCCACCTCCATATGTGCGGATTCCGCTTCCTGTGTCATAATATTTGCCATCATTACCTCCTCCTGCAAAAGTAACAGTTATATTACTGTCATCAAACGCAAAAGGATCTGTGTACTGAACACCATTATCCAATCCTTCATTGGCGAACGTGATAGTAGCAGTTTCAGCCCACACATTTCCCACACTGAATGCTATCAGCATCAGCAGGGATAGAAATAGTTTAATTTTTCTCATAATGTTTATATTTTAAAGTTAAACAAAAAGTTAATTATATTCGTTTGATTTGTTGCTAAAGTTTTGATAGTTTTGGCTTAGTAACATATTCTATCACCCATGACGGGACTTCGTCACTCTTATAAATCATTTGTCCGCTTTCAGCATCATATTCCGCTACCCATTGATACTTATTTTCGCTATTGTCAAAAATAAGTTTTTGTTTTCAGGAGATCGGCATATACCGAAGACTTTCCTGAGCCATTAGGCCCTGCTATTATACGCAGACGCTTCGCCATAATTTATTTTAGAACCACCGTTCTTAAATTGACTTTAACTTTTGGAGCAACAGAACCAATAGCCGTTTTTCCCTCTTTAGTCACTCTGTATATTGTTTCTCCGCGAACCACAGTTACCGGGATATTCGCACGTCGAGCCGAGAGATAACCAGATGATGGTTTACCCACCATTTTTTCGATCATCTTATTTTCCTGTCTTTCTACTATGCTCATAAGGTTTTTAAATTTTAAGTTAATAAAAATTGTTTGCTACTCGTTTGAGTTGATCAGTTTGAGCGATACAAAAAAAGAAACAAAACCTTATAAGGGTTCTGTTTTCTAACGCGCACACCTCCTACTCTCGGACGTCAGCCCGGTCGTAAAGTATTGATATGACGTTGTTTGTTTCATACAAAAGTAGTGTCTTAACCGTTGGTACTTCTGATGTTTTTTTGAAATCTGCTGCAAAGGTACAACTTTTTTTTGAATTGTGCAAGTCTTCGGGAAGATTTTTTTCTTTTTTATGCAAAAAAAACAATATTGCTATTTATAACTTATCAAAAGAGCCCAAACGTCAAAAATTCACGACACTTAATGTTGCATAAGAGAAGCGTAGAACTATTCATTCCTCATTTCCTCGAATGAGGAGGATGCTGAGTTCGTAGAGGGCGTAGATGGGAAGCGTGACGAGGAGTAAGGTGAAGGGATCACCGGTGGGAGTGATGACGGCGGCGAGGATGAGGATAGCGACGAAGACATATTTGCGTCCGGCACGGAGATGCGAGGCATTGAGAAGCCCCACCTTCGCCAAGAACCATGTGACGACAGGCACCTCAAAGAGCAGCCCCATGAGCAACGCCAAGACCACAAAAAGCGAGATATAAGACGAGAGGCTGATTTGGTTAACTACCAGATCATTGACCTGATAACTGCTCAAGAAACGAAACGAGAAGGGGAAGATCAGAAAATAATCGAGCAGCACTCCCAACAAGAAGAGGGCTGTCGCGCTAATGACCAAGGAGAAGGAGTACCGTTTCTCGCGCTCATAGAGCGCCGGAGACACAAAGCCATAGAGCCAATAGACCATCAACGGCAAAGCAAGGACGAAGCCTGCCCACAGGGAGACTTCGACATGCGTCATGAACTGCGCGGTGAGTTCGGTATTGAGGAAAGAGACCTCCAACTCTCCCGGGCACAATGCACTGCAGCCCGTCCATTGAGCAAGACGGCAAAGCGTCCGATAGAGCACAAAATCCGACGAAGTGGGCGCAAAGAGCCATGAGAAAAGCAGATCCTTGCAGCAGAAAGCCCCGATGGTACAGACAATCCAAGCCGCCAAGGATTTGAGCAGCACGGTGCGCAGTTCGTCCAGATGGTCCCAGAAGGAGAGACCGCTTTGCTGTAAGACCGCTTCGCTGTTAGACCGTTTCACTGTTGGAGTTCTCTTCTTTGGATTTTTCTTCCTTTTCTTCCTCTTTGCCGTTGACGCCGTCTTTGAAGGACTTCACGCCCTTACCCAGACCGCGCATCAGTTCAGGAATCTTCTTGCCTCCGAAAATAAGCAAGATTACCAATACGATAAGAATAATTTCCCAAGTACCTAACATATAAATTAAAAATTAAAAATTAAGAATTAAAAATTAAAAATTTTTAGTCGTTGGTCGTTAGTCGTTAGTCGTTAGTCTAACAGCGTAGCGATCTAACAGCGTAGCGGTCCAACAGCGTAGCGGTCCAACAGCGCAGCGGTCTACTAGCCCTGCTTGAGTTGTTCGACGAGGTTGTCGATTTTGCGCATCTCCTCGGGGATGTGAATACGCTGCGGACAATGCGAGAGACAGTGGTCACAACCGATACAATGATCCGCCTGACGCAGTTTAGGCACCGCACGGTCATAGCCGTTGAGCCAACGCTGAGCAGACACTTTTTCCTCCGACAACATGTTGTTATAATAACTGAAGATCGCCGGTATATTCAATCCGTACGGGCAAGGCATACAGTAGTTGCAAGCCGTACAGGGGATCGCTTTGAGGTTGCATATCTCGTCGGCGAGGTGCATCAACATCGCATCTTCCTCTGCCGTAATGGGGTGAAGGGGCGAATAGGTGATACAGTTCTCGCGCAGATGCTCCATATAGGTCATACCGCTGAGGACGGTCAAGATCCCTTTGGGTGTTCCGGCATAGCGGAATGCCCACTGAGCAGGGGTAGCGTTGATGTCCGCACGCTTCATCTCGCGGAGAATATGTGTTGGCTGTTTAGCAAGACGTCCGCCTAACAAAGGCTCCATGATGACACCCGGAATACCGCGTTTCTCCAACTCGCCGTAGAGGTACGAGGCGTTGGTGTTACGGGGGTTATTACGCTTAGCGTAATTCCAATCCAGATAATTGAGCTGTATCTGCACGAAGTCCCAATGGTACTTGCCTTCGTCGTGCCACTTGAGGAGCATGTCGAAGATCCGAACATCGCCGTGGTACGAGAAACCGAGATTGCGGATGACGCCTTTCTGCTTCTGCTCCACGAGCCAATCCAGTATGCCGTTGTCGATATACCGCGCATTGAAGGTCTCGAACGCATCTAAGCCCTTTGCGGAACCACCGATGCTGTGCAGCAACAGATAATCCACATAATCTGTGCGGAGGTACTCCAGTGAGCGTCGGAACATCGCCTGCGACTCCTCCCGAGGCCAAGCGCCCTGCGAGAAATTGCTCATCTTCGTAGCGATGAAATAGCTGTTACGGGGATGACGACTCAAGGCGATACCGGTGGCTTCCTCGGAGTGTCCCTGACAATAGACAGGCGAGGTGTCAAAATAATTGACGCCATGAGAGAGGGCATAATCGACCATCTCGTTCACCGCCTCCTGATCAATGGGAGCGTCCGAGTCCTCACGTGCCGTGCCGGTAGCAGTAGTCGGGAGACGCATCATTCCGAAGCCCAAGAGCGAGACCCGATCGCCCGAATTGGGGTTGATACGGTAAGTCATTTGCCCTTCGGGCATTTGAGATTGGACATTTGATATTTGAGATTTGTTGCCGTTCCGGCAAGCCGACAGCAGGACGGAGGTACCTGCTACTACTGCTGCGCTATGTTGAATAAATTGTCTGCGATCCATAATGTTATTTACCATTTAGTCATTTACCATTTGGTCATTTATTGTTGACTAGCGACTATCAACCAACCATGTGTGTTTGGTTTCCTTCTACGTAGATGGCGCTGAAGGGACGGGCGGGACAGAGGTTCTCGCATTTACCGCAACCTATACAACGCTCTTTGTCTATAGCCGGAACGAGGACTGTGCGTCCGTCCGAAGTGGTGTGTTCCACCATCTGGATAGCTGCCATCGGACAGTGTCGGGCACAAGCTCCACAATGGTCTCCGTTCGTCACGGGGATGCAGTTCTGCTCAATCCAGACGGCGTGACCGATATGCACGAAAGGTTTGTCTTCCTGCTTGAGGGGCTGAATAGCGCCTGTGGGGCAGACCTGCGAGCAGCGGGTACACTCGGGACGGCAGTAACCGCGTTCGAACGACATCTCCGGTTGCATGAACCGCAAGGGGTCGGACGAGGGACGTAATATATTGTTCGGGCACGCGCTCACGCATAATTGGCACGCGGTGCAATGACGCTGCATGTTCTTCGCCGAAACGGACCCCGGAGGAGTGATCGGCGTCTCGCGATGCGGGGCAATCTTGTCTTCTATCTCCGCCAAACCGCCATCGACCTTGATCTTCGTTTGCGACATAGCCGCCGTTCCGACCGCCATCAGAGAGCCGGTGAGGAACGCACGTTTGGAAGCATCAACGGGTCTGTCAGGCGAAGCCGGTCTGTCAGCGCAGCGGTCTGTCAGCGAAGCGATCTTAAAACTAATCGCTCCGTCATGGCATTTATCGATACAATCCCCACAGGCTACGCAGCGCGAGAGATCGACCGTTCCGGACTTGAAATCGATGGCTGATGCCTTGCAGTTCTTCGCACAGAGCGAACACTTACGGCATTTGTCTTCGTTGATCTGAATACGGAACAAAGAGAAGCGTGCGAAGAAAGAGAGGATCGTGCCCACGGGGCAGATGGTGTTGCAGTACGTTCTGCCGTTTCGCCAAGCGAGGAAACCGAGCACGCCGAGGGTCAGCAGCGCTACCACAAACGTAGTGACGCTTCGCATCCAGATCTCCGCTTCGGAGAAGAGATACGAGTCAAAACGGCTCTCCACGGCAGCTATACCATTGATGAGCAGGTCGTAGAGGGGACGGAAGAGGGAGTTGATGATGCGTCCGTACGCCGAATAAGGTGCCAAGAGGGTCGTCACCGGTGCAAAACCGATGATGAGGCAGATGATGAACACCGCCAAGACCGTATAACGAAGGACTTTCTTCTCCGGCGAATAGGAGTAGCGGTTCTTTTTCGCTTTGCGTCCAAGCCAACTGAAGAGGTCCTGCATGACGCCCAAGGGGCAGATGACGCTGCAATAGATGCGTCCGAAAAGCAGGGTCAGGAGGATCAGCCCCGCCAAGACGCCGAAGTTCAACGCCATCAGCGCCGGAAGGAACTGGATCTGAGCGACCCAAGTCAACCAAAGATTGATCTTCCATCTCACGCCGAGAAACAACAGGGTCACGGCGATGAAGAAGAACGAAGCAAGTATAATACGTAGTTTTCTCATTTTCTTATTAATATAAGTTTACCGGTTGTTGATTATTAGACAAAAACCTATAAAACCCCTTGTCGTTTGTAGCCCTATGGGCTTCTGTGCCTTAGTTCGCTATGCCGCCCGGTGAGCGAGCTTACCGTTCTGCCTATCGCCCTAATTCACACTCCTTGCGGAGTACAAACGCCTTCGGCAATAAACCTAAAAAACAATTTTCATTTCCTCTGATTTTTATCGTTCACGAATTAACCAAATTAAACGAATTTTATAAAAATGTTTTGTATGTTTATTGCCTTTGTATGCTTTAACTCGAAGAGTTGCGGGCTGAGATGATAAAAGCCATCTGGGAGTTTACTCACAAGTGGATTTTAGCAGCTAAGTACGCAAAGCGCAAAGCGCTAAAGCATACAAAGGGGTTTTTTATGTTTTTGTCTATATCAAAGACCACGTAAGATAGTTTCTCATTAACTTATTTGCGCCTCAATGTGCGAGTCCGGCTTGTAGGATCGCTACGCACTCTTCGATGCTCTCGATATTGGCAATCCGGGTATCCATGGGACACATACCTGAGCGGTCACGGTTGAGGATCATGGGCACCTCTTCGGTAGCAAAGACCCGTACGCCGTTGGTCTCAAACAGTTCGCGTGCAGGAGTGCAGATGAGGTTGGTATGTACCTCTTTGACGCCACCGACGATCATGATAGCCGCAGCCGACTTACCGATCACTTTATCGGCTACCACGGCTCCGTGGAGTCGTTCGGGTTGCTCGGTGATGAGTAAGAGCAGGTCGCGGATACCACGGTTAGAGTGCGTGGTGAGCGAATCGTGGTTAAAGACCAAGAGGCTGAGTCCCTGCCGGTTGAGCATCTCCAACATCTGGAAACCCTCGACGGAAGCGCCTCGAAGAACCGCCGCACACTGTTCGGGCGTAGCGGCATCCAGCAGTTTCTTCTCCATGGGACACAGGTCGGTACCATCCATATTAACCATCAGCGGGATCTCTTCCCGTGCGTACAGTTCAATGCCTGCTTCCTCCAACATCTTACGTGCCGGAGAGCTGACGAGCGGTGTGCGAACGGCTTTGACCTGCCCTTCGATGAGCAGCGAAGCTGCCGCTTTGCCGACCCGTTTATCAGCTACCACGGCGCCGTGGAGACGTTCGGGCTCCTCGGCGGTCAGACGCAGCAGGTCTTGTACACCAGGCAGCGAATAGGTCGTCTGTTCGCCATGATTGTCAATGATCATGCCCACACCTTGTTCCTCCAAGGCATTGAGCATCTTCTCTTCTTGTCGGTGGCAGCCTGTCAGCAGAAAAGCCAAGAGGACTGCGAGGATGGAGAAATGTTTCATTTGCGGATGATTCTGTAATGGGGTTTATCAACTCTCAACTTTCAACTTTAAGATGGCTATCTCCTTGGGTTCAAGGGCATCGAGGCGGAGAAGGGTCATCTTGAACGGTGAGGTGTCCGAACATAAGTTCGGTGCTACTTGGAAGTTCTTGTCGCAGATGGCTTTCCACTGCTGACGGTTCGCTTGGAAATCGGTGTCTATGAACAGGAGTTTGCAGCTCGCGTTCTGTGCCTCAAGGGTCTCGGCGGTGGATTCGGTACGAACGAAATGATTCGACTTGAGATCCATCTGTTGGAGCAAGGTATCGAGGTTCGTGTAGTCCCTCTCGACGTAGTCGAACGTACTCTCCCCTACTATATGCCGGTAGATCGAGAAGCCTTCTAACTTCGCAAAGAGCTCCTTGACAAGGGTCTGTTTGAGGTTGTTCTTGAAACGGATCACCTCCTCTTCCTCCACATGGTACGCGTCGCGGAACATGCGGTCCAAACGGATATTCGCAGTTATTGCATCCTTGCAGGTATCGAAATAGCGATCGAGACAGGCGTTCGAGATGAGCGAGAGGAAAGGCTCACGCACATCGTCTTTCATCACCTGTTCGGTCTCTTCCTCCTCACGCCACCCTTTGAGGTTACCCACGAACGAACGCATACTGTTGTATTTCGAATGCAGGTTATGGAAGAGTTGCGCAAGGGAATCGATGATCATTCCCGCCACGTGGGTTTGGAGCTTGAAGACGCCTAAGAGATGCGTACGTTGCTGCACGGCTTGTTCTTCGGCTGTTATTTGGCTCAGATAGCGTTCGTTGAGGTCGATATACCCGCTGTGACGATGCCAATTCCAATAGATGAAATAGGTAATGTCGAGCACAAAGAGCGTGATGAGCCACCAAACACCCTTTTGCATGATGAGTTCGGAGACCGGTATCCGGAATCCGAAGAGGAACACCCCGAAGATGAACAGGAACACCAATATACTCAACCCGAACCAGATGCGGTGGGTGATGGTCTCCACTTTATATTCATGGAGTTTGTGAGAACGCTCTTTCTGCAACTTCTCTTTGGAAGCCATATGCTCCTCTTTCTCCAAGGCGAGCCGTTGGATCGTGCCCTCACAGAGGGTCGTTCGGGTAGCGTTATTACCCAAAGCTTGGAAGATCTTATGGTACGCTATCTCTTTGGTTTGCAGGACGGTCTCAAGCCTTGCCAAATGGCGTTTCTCCTCCTCAATGAGGTTGCGTAAGATCGCTCCTTTGATACGTGCGTCGGACATGTCGAACGAGAGGGTGACCTTGCTGTCATTGCCTTTGACTTGAAGACCGGTATCGTTGATCTGAGTGACGATACAAGCTACCGTCAGGAAATCCTCGAAATACGAATACGGGATGTAACAATACCCATGGTCACCGAATTTGGTGCCCCATGAGTTACGAACGATGAACATCTTCTCTTCGTCCGAATAGCCGCACACGACCATCGCATGATAGCCCGATTGACCGTTCTCTATCTCTTCGTCCGTCGGGCGAGGAATGAAACCTCCCTCGGTGGCGAAGGACTCGAAGATCTTGAGCGACACAGCAACGGGATAACCGTCCGCGACAGCTGCTTTGATATGCGATACGTTCTTCTGCACGTTGAGTGCCTTGACGATCCGCCGTTTGAGCGCATCTTCGTACGCCGCTTCGGTCGGTTGCTCCATCTCGGGATTCTCCGAATAGGGGCATAAGGTTTCGGAGCAGACACCGTCTGCACCCATGGACAGAACGACATTATAGAGCGAACTGCCCGGGTCGGCATCCAGCGCATTCTCTTTGCGACGGACGTTATAATAGACGAACGCCTCGCTCAGGTCGGCTTCCTGCTGTTTGTTCTTACGCAGGATATACTCGTATATCGCCACGAGAGCGAAAGCGGAACAAGCCCCGAGTGAACCTTGGTTCTTGATGGGCGTGAAAAGGGGTCGCAAGTCCGCTTTGGCAGGAGGTGTACCGATCGGTTTATAGTCCTCTTCCAAAGGTCTCTCGACGATGTCGGATTGCAGTTGGAAGGTCTGGTCGTCAAAGACGAAGCCTTGGTCGGTTAAGCGTTTGCGGCTCTCTTGATGCTCGTTGATCCGTTCGCCGAGAGCTTGTAGCTCATTGGTCTTGAGACGGATATAGTTCGACGCCTCACGCATGTCAATCTTGGTGTTCTTGATCTCGTCCAACAGTTGTCCGGGCATCGGTATCTCTTCTGAGGAAGCGGCAGAGAGCGCTGCTTCGCTCATCAGATTCTCCCGCTCCAACAGTTTGTTATTCGCCTCCACAAACAGATCGAGCACCTCACGGCTGCAATCATCGATGATGAGCTGTTTCTTATTGAAGACATATCCGACCAGCAGGTCGTCGTCTTCGCCTAAGAGCTGTGCCAAGGTGGCTTTTTTCTCCGGCAGGCTGAGGTCCGGGGAGTCGATGAACGATTGACACTCGTCGGTGATACGTCTCATCTCGTCGGTGAGGACGGGGTGTATCTGCGCGATGATATCGTTCTGATCCATCTTACGGTCAAGGCAGGGCTTGACATGTGTGTCGTACAGACGGGAGAAGACCTTCACATTGCGCGCCAAGACGCTCTGGGCGATCTGCGAGACTTTATTCACGTCCACCTCGCTCTGCGTCACCTGCTCACGGTCGAGGATATGAATATACGCTTTGTGCAGCAGGTACTGCACGAAATAGTACTTGTCAAAACTGAGCACGCTGAGTCCCAAGGCATGAATAGGACGGTTCGCTTCCTGCGCAGCGATATTGAACATCTCGCTGTAGTGCGACACGCTCAACAGGGCAAACTCACCGATGATACGGACGAGGCTCTCCTCGTTGAGGTCAAGCGACAGACCGTTGGCGTTGCAGTTCTGCATCAGGACGAGGTGCTGCAAGGAGCGGAAGGTCTTCTTCGCTTCGAGGATCTCGTCAATGGTCTTCTTGGTCTGCTGTTGGTAGGAAGCCATCTTCACAGGCAGGTTCTCGGTCTCGTCATCCAAGAGGAAGGCAAGGTCATGGGGCAGCAGGAACAAGTCCACCTCGTACTGCTGCGGGATAGCGTCTATCGCTGAGAGGAACTCCCTCACTCTCTCCCAGTACTTGCTCTCATATACCGGTACGTAGAGACAGAGGTGCAGCGCAGATGAGTCACCCGGGTTATTGATGGTGATCTTCTGATTATAGAGCGCCGCAAAACAAGCCTGCAGATACTCCGTCCGGTTCGTCTCAGGTAAGGTATAGAACGGCTCCAAGGAGATGTGGTACAGGTTCTCGATGCCGGACACGAACTGCGTCTCGTCCTGTTCTGCCGGACGCGCGGTATAGAAAACGGCTTCGTCCGTTTCCTCCCGATAGAGCATAGCATTAAAGAAGATATTCTCTTCCTCACTGCCGTACCGGAGGACATATTTCTTGATGTCCGTCAGCACCGTCCCGGCATGATTGCCCAGCATGATATGTACCGTATGTCTCATAGAGTTCTTATCTCGCTTCGCTCGAACGATTATTCGCAGAGCGAATTTTCAGAATTCAGAATTCAGAATTCAGAGTTCAGATTTTCTTTACAGTCCTTTGGCATGATTGATCTCGTCAGTGATGAGTTGGCGGATCTTCTCGAAGCCGTGTTTCTTGATCTCCTCTTTAGTCATATGGATCTGCGAGAAGGTATCGAGGTAACCTGTCCGCACTTTGGCAAGGATAGCCTGCATGGCGTCCGCACCTTTGCTGTTCGCCAAGTGCTCAAAGAACTCCGGGAACTCCTTGCGGATCGAACTCTTATAGCGGCGGAAGTTCTCAAATGCTTCGTCACGGTATTTGCCGAGCGACACCCAGTTATCATCCAAGGCGTCACCATGCTCTTGGCTCTGGAAGAGATACTCGCCGTTCTCGTTCTTGACGAGACCGAAGATGAATCCTTTGACCCACAGATCGAGCAGGTCGTCATCCGTAGCACGTTTGGGCATCAGCGAGAACTCCTCACGCTGCATACGCGTCTCTAAGGCATAGTCGAAATGACAATCGGCGTTGCACTCCTCGTACTCACGACGATAATCCTCGATGGACGAGATCGTATAAGCCGGAACGACACCTATCTGACGGTAGATGATGATCTTATCCGTCACACCGATGCTGGCGAAATCGCAATCCGCATTCTGGATGCGTCTCTTGAAATAATCATCGGTCACGAGACGGCTATGCGCCTTATCGGGTAAACCGACATAGTAGCTGTCACGCGGGTTCTCTTTGGGTCGATGACCGCGGTACGAATAGCGGAACATCGGCAGCGACTTATTGATGGCCAGACGGATCATACGGTCAAACGCCTCCGGCTCCATCTTATCGATGATATGATCGATAGTCATCTCGCGGTAGTCCTTAGCGGTCGGCAGCTCCTTGGTGTAGTGGAGGATGAACGCCTCGATCGCATCAGCGTCATAACCGGCAAACTGATACACTTTCTCGCTGTCCGGCAACGAACGCACGAAATCGGAGAAAACGATCTCGTCTTGCTTCACGCTGAGCGAGGTAGCGATATCCTGCGCAAGGTCAATCTGGAAGGTCTGTGCTGCTTTGGAGACGTTGTTCTGCAACTTGGCAAGGTCGGCAGCGAACTTCTTGGAGCAAGCCAAGAGGCTCTCGGCGATCATATTGATCTTATTGCTCTCGGCAAGGAGGTTCGCTTTGAGGGTGTTGAAGACCATGGTAGCCGCATCTCGGCGGGCTACATCACGGAGGTTCACACAGAGGTCTTTCGCTGAAGCGATGACATCTTCCTCTTTCTCCTCCAAGGTCGATTTGGTTTTGAAGAACTTAGCGTTGTACTCCTTGAGGTCACTCACGGCAGCTTCGAGGGTCGAACGCAGACGAGGTTGTTTGTCGAGCAGTTCCTCTTTCTCTTTTTTCATCTCGCTGAGGAAAGTATCTACCTGAGCGTTTATCGCTTCGAGGATACCACGGGTAGTGGAGATACCGCACTCACGGTTGACGTGCTCCACGATCAGTTTATGCAACTCAGCCCGCACACGATTACTGAGGGCGGTCACTTTCTCGTTCACCGCCTCGTCTTTGAGTTTGTTCATCTGCAGGTACTGCTCCACCTCCGGCATCGCGTTCGAGTCCTCATTGATGGTCAACTCATATACCGGGTTCTTGTCGGCGATATAATCGATGACATGATCGCTGTTGTTGTTCTCGCGGATATTGACCTCCGGCGAATCGATCCACGCGTTGACGATGATATCGGTATCCTCGCAGGAATTGAACATACGGTCGATCAGGTTCTTGGCAGCCTTGATAGCGTATATCTCGCTGATCTCGTTGTTGCGGAAGAAGATCTCACAGATACCCATACCGGCAGCCCACGCTTTCTTATTCTCGATATCCATCGTACCCTCGGTGATGTTTTTCTCCAAGTTATCGCTGACGGAAGCGGAAGCCGAACTCAGTTCACCGGCAGAGGTGACGAGCGCCAAGGAGATCATCTCCGTCAACTCGTCCACATGGGTATAGGTGTCGAGGTTCTCGTTCTTGTTATCAATGAAGACCACGGAGTTGAACGGACGTTCACGGATCTCATAGCTATCCTTGATATAATCGAGCTGAACAGGCGTGCTGCCGAGCCCCATATGCATCAGATAATCGAGGTCGAGGATAGCGCCATACGCGTTTGGAGCGACCTTTGCCATACCCGAACGGGACATCGATTTGAAGATATCCGGCAGCACGGCATAGCCGGTTAACTTACACTGCGGAGCCTCTTTGCGGAGCAGGTACGCCATGTTGAGGAACGTACCGCAACCCGTACCGCCGCAGACCGAGAAGACCAGATGGATCTCGGTGTTGGTGCTCAACAGCTCGTATTTATCGTTGGCTTGGATACGTGCGTTGGAGATCTGGTCAAGGATAGTACGCACTTTCTGCGCCACCTGCACATAATTGACCGTAAAGGCAAAACGACCATTGGTACGCACCTGACCGGCACCAAGGGTCATACCCGTCAGTGCGTACAGGTTCTTCTCCGGAATCCAAGAGAAATACTCTCTGTTCACATCATAAATAGGACGGGCGTCCTTCACGAGGATAGGCAACTGTTCGTTCGGACTAAGACGTACCTCCTCACCACGAACGGTGGTCAGCGTCTTCTTGTACGCTCCGCTATCCGTGTCGATACCTAAGAATCCGATCATAGGAGGCACCTCTCCATAGGTGTCCATAAATGTTTTCTTGGTATGAAGCAATGCGTTCATACCCGTTCCACCAAGTCCTACATAGAGGCAGCGTTTGATTTTTGTAGCCATAAAGATATTGACGATTTAACGATTTACGATTGATTGACGATTGATTGACGATTGAGGTCAATGGACGATTTACGAGATTCTCATATTGGTTTTCGTTTTTGAGAGTTCGTTCACGAGCACATAGTCAGCGTTGGTTTTCATGATCCGGGCATCCGTGGAATAGGTGTTCTTATCGGGACGGACGCGGATCGATTTCTTGTCACGAGGTTCGAACACCACCGGCGCTGTCCACATCGGGTTGACCTCATACTTGATCTCGCCGCAGAAAAGACGGTTGAGCGCGCTCTGTTTCTCGGGATGCGCCGAGAGAATGCACAGACGATAGTTCTTGAGTTTGAGAAGACTCATATACGGTTCCGGTCCCGTCAGTTGCAGACGAGTGACACGGAAGACTGGGAAAAACATCCTCTTTAGTATCAGGAACCACAGCACCAAGGCAGCGCCAAGGATGATACCGAACCACATCAGCCCTTCCGCCAAGGGGTTCATCACATGCCGTTTGCGCAGCTTGATCTCCATCAGCGCATCGTCCGCGCCGTACTGCGCCTGATCATTGATACGATCCAGACCCGCCGTGTCCACCGGCTTGAGATACCAGTAGTGCATCTTGTTCTCTGCATTGGGCGAGAAGACAATTCCAACCTCTTTCTCGCTCTCTGTGGGCTGCACGGTGAGGATATTGTTCTCCAACGCCTTACCGTCCACGAACAGCTGCGCTTCGGAGGTCGGCACGGGAGTGAGATGACCGTGCTCCGTCTTCTTGAACACCCCTATCCGCAGCGGAGAGGAGAGGTACTGACGGGCATCGTCGTTGAAATCAAAACAGAGGGTCTGCTTGAGGGTATCGGGGATCTGCTCTTTCCAAAGGAACTTATCATACGTATCGGTCTTGCCCCACAGCACCGAGTACTCATCGTGCTTGGTTTGACAACCCGTTAAAATGATGGCAAAGACGACCATCATCGCCCAGCTGAGACGTCTTTCGACTTTCGACTTTTGACTTTCGACTTTATTTGACATAGATCTTAACGGTTTTAACGGGTTTGTTTTCTAACATCAACGCACACTCGTGATCCATGATACGAGTGAAAGCGTACTTACCTTCCGACATCTCCGGTGTCGGTTCGTATTGCAGCACGATATCGCTGTACGGATAATCGGTCGGCAGTTCGGCGATCAGTGCCTCCTGCGTCTTCTTAAACTTAGGATGAATCTCCAGCGAGTTATCGGCATTCATCTCCGCTATCTCATCCACCTCCACATAGTCGTTGGGCAGGGTCTTATAGCGCATCTTGAAACCGGCAGGTATATTACCGTCACCGGAGTAGATCTTGAAGGTCAGACGTTTGGGTTTATCGTACTCATCGCGGATATTGATGAGAATACCTTGCTTGAGCGTGCTGTTGAGCTGACGAATGTCCGCAATACCATCTAACATATCCGACGCATCCACCTCCTCGAAATTACAGATCCCTTTCAGCTCAAAATCCATCTTCGCCGCATCGGTCAGCAGGATGTAATAGCCATACGCATCTTTCTCTTTCGCTATCTCGCACCATTGGTTGAGCACCTCACGCAGCCGAGCCGGATTGACATTGTCATTACCGTCCGTCATGAGTTTCATGATATCGATCTTGTCGGACGTGAACACCTGATCTATCACGTATTGCAGCGGGGCGGAGATGTTCGTGTTGGTGATGTTCTTGTTCTCGTACGAACGAATCCGTTGGATGATAGCCGCCTTGCCTTGAGGCGTAGCGAACTCACGCCATACCTCGCAGTACTGCGTGTCTTGGAAGGGGATCACCACGATCTCCGTCCGCTCGTCGGTGATAGACTCTATATCCTTCACCATCACATCCACCACCTTGCTGTAGATATCCGGTGCACCGTTGTACCCCTTCATCGAAAGGGTCACGTCCCAGAGGTAAGTCTGACGCACGTCCTTGAACTGTCCTTGAGCGCTTACGGTCATCGACAGGCTCACAGATAAGCTCAACGTGATCAGCACCATCACCAAGCCTATACAGATTCTTTTCATGATACCGTTTGTTTTCATTTTAAACCGATTTATCAAATCGGCTGCAAATTTACACATTTTTTTGCATATATGCAAGAAAAAAGCGAAAAAAAATATCGGCACGGGTTTGTGCCGATACTTTTATTATGGTGCCACGCGGTTGATGTCGCGGGGGAACATCGAACATTCCTTGACGTTGGCGATGCCTAAGAAGCAAGCCGTGATACGCTCCAGACCGATAGCGAAGCCACCGTGAGGAGGCATACCGTTCTTGAAGGTATCGAGGTAGAAATGGAACGCATCGGGGTTCATACCACGACGGAGCATCTTCTCGCGGTAGTCGGCTTCCTTATGCATACGCTGACCGCCGGAGGTGATCTCGAGACCCCTCATGAGGAGGTCGAAGCTGAGTGTCAGCGACGGATCCTCGGGATCGTCCATCGCATAGAAAGCGCGGTGCTCGGACGGGAAATGGGTCACGAACACGAAGTCCGAACCGTATTTCTCGAAGGCGTACTTACAGATAGCACGCTCCTCTTCCGGCGCAAGGTCATCCTCGCCGCGGTGGTCTGCTTCGCAGAGATGGTTCTCAAAGAGGATCTCGTGTACCTCGCTCAGTTTCCAAGCCGGTACCTGCTCAGGGAGAACCGGATTAACGGCATTAAGGAGATTGAGTTCGTGCGCGCAGTCTTTCTCCACCGTAGCGATGATATGACGCAGCAGGGCTGCTTCGAGGGTCATGACATCCTCCTGACCTTTGATGAAGCCCATCTCCACATCAAGGGAGATATACTCATTGAGGTGGCGGGAAGTGGCATGTTTCTCTGCGCGGTATGCGGGAGCAATCTCGAAGACGCGCTCATAGACGCCGACGCCGATCTGTTTGTAGAACTGCGGGCTCTGCGCGAGATAGACCTGCTTGCCGAAATAATCCATCTTGAAAACGTTCGCACCGCCTTCGGCACCCTCGGACACGATCTTCGGGGTGAAGATCTGGGTGAAGCCGTTAGCAGACAGGAACTCCCCGAAAGCGCGAGCGATAGTGCTCTGCACTTTGAGGATCGCCATATCGCGCGGGTTACGGAGGGTTACTTGACGATTATCGAACTTATAACGCAGAAGGGTCTCTTCGTCGCCGAACTTAAGGGCATTCATATCCACTACCTCGGCGGTAGTCGGACGGCTCAATACGCGAACCTCGGAGACTGCGATCTCAATGGTGTTGTAGAACGCAGCTGGGTCTTTGATCTTCGCCTCGTTGACGGTACCGGTGAGGGTGATCGCCATCTCGCGACATAAATCGTTCATGGCGATCTCGTTGCCTGCTTCGTCGAAGAACTTCGAAGTCTCATTGGAGACTACTGCCTGCAGCAGACCGCGGGACTTACGGAGGACGATGAATCCACCCCATTTGGTCACGCGGACGTTGTGGATCATGCCACAAACAGAAACACTATCTCCAACTTTGCAGTTGTCGATGGTCACGCCTTGCGGCTGATGATTGTTTACATCTAAGAACATAGTTGATGTATTTTTGAGTTAATCGAAAACACGCAGGTTCGTCCGCTACGTTGCACTTGCGTACTCGTGTATCCGGATCTTTATCAGTTAGTAAGCAAGCTTCCACCTGCCAAACCTCCGTATCTACTTGTCTGCCGTCAAAAGACGACCGACACCTGCTCACGAAAACGCGCTACGCTTACAAGAAAACCGCTCATTGCATTCGCTGCCGAAAACCTATGCAGCGTCCAGGTAGTTACACCCGCATTGCGAAGCAGTTTTCGATCGTTTTCTTAGACGTTTTCTTAAAGGCGGTGAGGACGAGGGACTCGTACTAAACGAATGATGAAGAGTTGGCGAAGAGAACTCGCTCTCTAAGGACAACTCTTCATCAAGCGTTAGGCTGTATAGCCATACCGCCGCGTTTTTGATTTCCTCTAATTAAAAGATCAATTACTCAGCAGCGGGAGCTTCGGGAGCAGCCTCAGCAGCAACCTCTTCTACAGCCTCCTTAACGGCTTTCTTGCCGGCACGGCGGGTAGCTTTCTTAGCTGCTTTCTTGGTCTCCTTAAGCATGTTCTCGTTGTAATCTACGAGCTCGATGATACACATCTCAGCTGCGTCGCCCAGACGGAAACCGGTGCGGAGGATACGGGTGTAACCACCGGGACGGTTAGCGATCTTCTCGCCTACATTCTGGAAGAGTTCGGTAACGACCTCTTTCTGTTTGAGCAGGGAGAAAGCCAAACGACGGTTGTTCATGTTATCCTCTTTAGCACGAGTGAGGATCGGCTCAACGTAGATACGGAGCGCTTTAGCCTTAGCGAGGGTTGTGCTGATACGCTTGTGCATGATCAGCGAGCAAGCCATGTTGGACAGCATCGCAGCGCGATGGTTGGCCTTGCGGCTAAGGTGATTAAATTTCTTATTATGACGCATAATTTAAAATAATTTACAATTTACAATTTACAATTCACAAAGGATTCTGATCGTTCTGTACAAAATCTTGAGTCCGTACGGATTCTAAAAGTAAGTACCAAACCCCGTTAGCCCTTTGTGCATTGTGCATTGTGCATTTTTAATTGATAATTAATCCAGCGCTCTGTAGCGCGAGATGTCCATACCGAAGGCGAGGCCGTTACGCTCGAGCAGTTCGTCAAGTTCGGTGAGCGATTTCCTACCGAAGTTGCGGAACTTGAGCAGGTCAGCGCGGTGGTACTTCACGAGTTCACCAAGAGTCTCTACCTCTGCAGCCTTCAAGCAGTTGAGTGCACGGACGGAGAGGTCCATGTCTTGCAGTTTCTGGTTGAGGAGCTGACGCATACGCAGCATCTCTTCGTCGAGAGCGTTGCTGTTCTTCTTGGTCTCCTCTTCGAGAACGATACGCTCGTCGGAGAAGAGCATGAAGTGGTAGATGAGGATCTTAGCGGCTTCGGTTAGTGCCTGTTGCGGGGCAATGGAACCGTCCGTGGTAATCTCAATGGTGAGTTTCTCGTAGTCGGTACGTTGCTCGACACGATACTGGTCAACCGAAATCATGACGTTGCGGATCGGGGTGTAGATAGAATCGATAGCGAGGGTACCGATAGGATCGTCCTTCTTACGATTCTCATCACCGGGCACGTATCCGCGACCCTTGTTGATGGTGATCTCAATCTCGAAGTCAGCGGACTCGTCGAGTTCAGCGAGTTGGAGTTCGGGGTTGAGCACCTCGAAGTTCTGCAGCACTGTGTTGAACTCACCTGCCATGAACGCTTTGGATTTGCGTACGTGGAGCTTAGCCGTTTCGGTCTGCTCCTCGATACCCTCCTTATGGAGGAAGCGCATCTGTTTGAGGTTGAGGATCAAGTTGGTAACGTCAGTGATTACACCGGGGATCGTAGCAAATTCATGATCAATACCGCTGATCTTGACAGAGCAGATAGCGTATCCCTCGAGGCTGCCGAGCAGCACACGACGGATAGCATTGCCTATCGTAATTCCGTACCCCGGCTCGAGTGGACGAAACTCAAAGATACCTTTGTTCGCACTCGAATCCAACATTATCACCTTGTCAGGTTTGATGAAATTTAATATTGCCATGAATTTATTTATTATTTAGAGTACAACTCAACGATCAATTGCTCCTTAATGTTCTCCGGGATCTCTGCGCGAGCAGGAACATTGAGCAACTTACCGGCTTTCTCGCCCTCATTCCATTCGAGCCAGCCATACTTAGCATGGTTGAAGCCTTGGAGGGACTCGTTGATCACCTCAAGCGATTTAGCTTTCTCGCGAACAGCGACTACCTGACCGGGTTTAATCTCGTAGGAAGGGATGTTCACTACCTTGCCGTCCACAGTGATGTGACGGTGTGAAACGAGCTGACGAGCAGCAGCGCGGGTCGGTGCCATACCGAGACGATAAACGATGTTATCGAGGCGGCACTCGAGAAGCTGAATCAGGATCTCACCGGTAATACCTTTGGTACGAGCAGCTTTAGCGAAGAGGAGGCGGAACTGTTTCTCGAGTACACCATAGGTGTATTTAGCCTTCTGCTTCTCAGCCAACTGAGTACCATACTCAGAGTTTTTCTTACGACGGTTAACGCCGTGTTGTCCGGGTGCATACGGACGTTTTGCAAGCACCTTATCCTCGCCGAAGATAGCCTCGCCGAAACGGCGTGCGATGCGAGATTTTGGGCCAATATATCTTGCCATAATTCTAAAAATTTACGTTAAAGGATT
>JAFXWI010000076.1 GCA_017542915.1 Paludibacteraceae bacterium | reverse complement strand
TCCGCCGTTGGCGTTCAGGGTGATGGTATAGCTCTTCGGCGACCAAACGGCATAGAGCGTCAGGTCGGCATGCATCGTCACGCTCTGACCGGCATTGTATTTCGTACCCGAACCTTTGTGGTTGTCGTTCCATTCCTTGAAGCTATATCCTGCAGGAGCTGTGAACGTATTCGCTTTGACGGTCAGAGACTGTCCGTCCTCCGCCGTCTGCTCCTCCATCGTACCCGAACCTCCGTTCTCATCGTAGCTGAGCGTATAGGTCTCCACCGGTTGCGGCGTGTCTCCGCTGTAAACGAGGTTAATCGCATAGAAATTGATGCCGCTGTTAGCGCTGCCCATGTAGATGGTAGTGGCGCCTCCGGTGTAGTTATAACTCTGTTTGGAAGCCGTAGTAGATGCTGTGACTGTAGTGAGCGGCGTGCCGCTCTACCTGCCGGCATAGATATTGAGCGTACGCTCGGATGTTGCGTTGGCGCTAACCAGATACACCTCTATCGTACACGGACCTGTTACCGCAAAGCTCAAACTGCGAGCTGCCGCAGAACCTGTTCCACCGGTCTTGAGCACATGGGTGAAAGCGATGCCCTCTATGGTCTTGGCGCCTGTAGCTACCGTGACTGATTTCTCGGAAGAAGCCGTGATTGTCAGTCCGTTAACGGTCGTGGTGGAGGTGATCGTTCCTAATGCGTTAAACTCGCTGGTGGAGAAATTCCACGTCAGGTCGCCTGTCACCGGAGTAGGCGGATCGACATGTGTGGTGTCTTGCGGATCGGGAGTAGGCGTGTCGCCTCCGTCGCAGGACGAACCGATCTGAGCTTGCGTATTGATGATGAGCGTAGCACCGGCACCGCAGGTCTTGTTGGTGACATAGGTCTTGGAGTCCGCCGGATTCAGCTGGTCGTAGGCGTACGTAGGCGCATTGACCGTGCCGCTGTTGGACGGCAGTTTGCCGGAACAGTTGACGAACTTACAAGCGTTCGTACCACCGTAGGACTTGAAGATATTCTTGGCGGTATTCGCTTTGCCCTCAAACGTGCAGCCCTCGAAATAGGCTTTGACGTTCTCCGGACCGACATAGTAATTGGCAACGGACGAGTTCCAGTAGCAGTTCAGGAAATGCAACTCCGCGTTACGGCAACGCACCATACGCTCCTTGCATCCCTCGTCCCACCAGCAGTAAGCCCAAGTGATGTTATAGGTACCGTCCGAAGGTTTGTCGGAAGAGGAGGAACCGAGCAAGTTGGTGAACCGGTGATCATCGGCACCGCCTGAACCGCCTGCTTTGGGCGCTTTCAGATAGCGGAAACGGCACCAACTGACTGTCACATTATCCGTGGTGCTCTTGTTGTCAAAATTACCGTCACAGCCGTCTTGGAACTCACAGTGGTCAACCCAAGCTTTTGTGACTCCTTCGAAGCAGAGGTTGTCGTTTCCGTCGCAGTCATAAGCGCCGGGCCCCTCGAAGATCAGGTTGCGGATGATGATGTTGGACGATTTCTTGACGAAGAGAATACCCGAAGTGGTGGCATTCTGCTGGGTGCTGACTAACTTAACACCCGGCAGGCCCAAGATGGTCACGTTCTGGGCGTTTTGCATGGTGAGCATCGAGGTGAAAGTCAGGCTCTTGGTGATGATCACCACCTTGTCCTTGGCTTTGCTGCCGATCGCGGATTTGAGTTCGCTGACGCTGCTGACCAAGGTCGGCGTAGCACTACCACCACCGGTCACGCTTGAACCGGCGTAACCCCAACTCTGCGGTGCGCAGTAATTGATTGCTTGGAGCGACAAAGTCACCAGTGAAATAGCACAAAGGAGAAATTTTTTCATTGTATTTTTAGTTAAAAGTTTCATAAAAAGCGTCCGATTCGTTTCATACAATCGTTCATAATCGGCGCACAAAATTACAACAAAAAAGCGACATACGCAAACGTGTATGCCACTTTTACTATTTTTTCTACAATAATTGCGAATTAATACACTTCTATGCCCATTTAGCCAAAGCGGATTCTTCTTTTTGTGTCATTTGGGCTTTGGTTTCGGGGGTTTTGTCGCCTTGTCCGGTGAGGTGCAGAACGCCGTGGATGAGGATACGGAGCAGCTCATGGTCGAAGGTCGTGGAGACCATCTCGGCATTTGAGCGGACAGTATCCAAAGAGATGAAGATGTCGCCGTTGAGCGTGGTAGGAGTGGAGTAGTCGAAAGTGATGACATCCGTGTAGTAGTCATGACCGAGGAACTGTCGGTTCACCTCCAACTCCCGCTCGTCGGAGCAGAAGATATAATTGATATTACCGACGGAAAAACCATATTCCGCCGCTACAGAGCGAATCCATTTGCCTATCTTGCGCTCATCCAGCGCAGGCATCTCTGTGTCATCCGTTGTAAAACGTATCATTTAATGAATTAACGATTTAACGATTTAACGTTTTAACTAAAAAAGATAGGTGCAATCATGAATGCAGCAATCACTCCGGCGAGGTCAGCCAGCAAGCAACAAGCGACAGCGTGACGGGTATCTTTGATGTTCACCGAGCCGAAATACACGGCAAGGACGTAGAACGTAGTGTCCGTGGTGCCTTGCAGGATGCAGCAGAGTCTTCCGACGAGGCTGTCGGCTCCGTGTGTGGTCATGGCTTCGAGCATCAGTCCTCGTGCTCCTCCTCCGCTGAGCGGTTTCATGAGGGCAGTCGGAACAGCTCCTGCCATGTCGGGATTGATGCCGCAAGCTGCAAAGAGCGAAGCGAGACCGTTTTCGAGAAGTCCCATTGCTCCGCTGGCTCGGAACATGCCAACTGCCACCAAGATGGCGATGAGGTAAGGGATGATACCGACGGCTGTTTGGAAACCACCTTTGGCTCCGTCGATAAAAGCGTCATAGACGTTGATCCCTTTGCACATGGCTTGGATGATGAACCAGCAGATGACGCCGAGCAGCAGGATAGCAGCTACAGCTGCCGACACTACCGAGAGGGCGTGTGGAGAGAGCAGGGTGGCACCCCAGACCAGCAGTCCTACCAAAGCCGTCAAGCCGATGATGGTGCCTAAGACGACCGGATCTTTGAGCTTGATCTTCTGCGCTATGCAGACACAAAGTAGTCCGACGAGCGTAGCTACATATGTAGCGATCAGTATAGGAAGGAATACGTCTGCCGGGTTAGCGGCTCCGAGTTGTGCACGGTACGCCATGATGGTCGTCGGAATGAGCGTCAGGCCACTGGCTCCCAAGACCACGAACATGATCATCGCGTTGGATGCTTTCGTCTTGTCGCTATTCAGTTCCTGCAGTTCGCCCATCGCTTTCAGTCCCATCGGCGTAGCGGCATTGTCCAAACCTAACATGTTCGCGGCGATGTTCATGAGCATCGAACCGAACACTTTATGCCCTTTCGGTATATCCGGGAAGATACGGCTGAAGAAGGGATTGATGGCTTTGCCTAAGGTGTTGACGGCACCGGCTTGCTCGCCGATCTTCATGATTCCCGTCCATAAAGCAAGGACTCCGGTCAAGCCCAAAGAGAGTTCAAAACCTGTTTTAGCGTTGTCAAACGTCGAATTGAGAATCGCGGAGAAGATATCCACGTTTCCATAGCAAATAGCCTGTATGATACCCGTCAAAACAGCTATCAGAATGAGCGAAATCCAAATATAATTCAAAATCATGGTGCAAAATTACAAAATTTCTTGCATATATGCAAATTTTTTTGTACTTTTGCAGCCCAAATGAGTAAAATTCATCAAATAGGAGCTTTTATCCGGCATTTTTTGACAGCTTGGAACACGTCCGGCGAGGCGATTCATTCGCCGTATCTGTTCCGTTTGGTTCGGTTCGTTCTGCGGGATGAGAATGCGTATTACTGTTTTCGGGACATCGAACGTCGGCGGGAGTTGTTATTGGCGTGTGAGGATAGTTTGGACGTGGTCGATTATGGTTCGGCAGGTTCGCCGGAAGGGCTGCATGTACAACGTCGTGTGTGTGATATCGCCAAGAACCATTTAGAGAGCGCGCGAGTAGGGCAGGTGCTCTTCCGGATCGTCAATTTCCTGCATGAGGAGGAGAAACGACCGTTGAATATCCTCGAGTTAGGTACGTCCTTGGGAATCAATACCGCCTATTTAGCGAGTCCGGACAGCCGGAACAAGGTAGTGACGATGGAGGGAAGCGAGGCTGTGCTGCGTGTAGCGCAAGGCGTTTGGAAAATGCTCAAGCTCGAGAATATCGAATGGATTCAGGGAAATATCGACGACACCTTATATAATATATATAGTGTTCAGAATTCAGATGTCAGCGTTCAGAGTTCAGAAGCGAAGGATGAAAGGATTGATTTGGCGTATGTGGATGCGAATCATACGTATGAAGCTACGATGCGTTATGCCGATTTCCTGCTGAATCGGTTGACGGAGAAAGGCATTCTGGTGCTGGACGACATCCATTATTCGGAGCAGATGGAGCGCGCTTGGAGCGAACTGAAAGCCGATCCGAGGGTGACGACATCCATGGATCTATACCATGTGGGACTGCTCTTTGTGGATACACATTATTTGAAACGACATTATAGAATACGTATATGATTTATACTAAAACAGGAGATTTAGGCGAGACTTCGTTGGCAAGCGGCAAGCGGGTTTCGAAGACCGATGCTCGTATCGAGGCGTACGGAACAGTGGATGAACTCAACAGCTGGATCGGTTTGTTGCGGGCAGGGATGAAGCATTCAGAGTTCAGAGTTCAGAATTCAGATGTCAGAGTTCAGAATTCGGACGAACAGCTACAATGGATCCAGAACAAACTGTTCAATCTCGGAGCCGCTTTGAGCGATGCACCCGGTCAGTGGATCCAAGAATCGGATGTGCAGCAGTTGGAGCAGTGGATCGATGTAATGCAGGCAGAGGTGCCGAAACAAAGAGCGTTCATTCTGCCGGCAGGTAGCGAAACGGTCTGTCGATGTCATCTCTGTAGGACCGTTTGCCGACGTGCCGAGAGGCGTATTGACGGACTCCAAAATACCGAAAATGGTGCCCGTACGATGGAACAGAAATTTGTGAACCGTTTGAGCGACTATTTGTTCGTTTTGTCTCGCTTCATCGGACACTTACTCCATGAGCCCGAAGAACCATGGAAACAGGGTTAAAATGGAGAAAAATTGACAGAAATTGCGCATTTTGTGTAAAAAATGCCAAAAAATGTAAAATATTCTAAAAAATATTTGCACGTTTGGAAAGTTTTTACTACTTTTGCACGATATTTTGAAAAACTATGCCCGTATTGGGTCAATTTGTGATAGATTAAAACTATGTATTGGACACTTGAATTAGCATCAAAATTAGAGGACGCTCCATGGCCTGCTACCAAGGAAGAGTTGTTGGATTACGCCAATCGCATCGGAGCTCCTGCTGAGGTTATTGAGAACTTGCGCGAATTGGATGACGAGGACGATGAGGAGCAGTACGAAAGCATCTTGGATATTTGGCCTGATTACCCTACGCAGGATGAAGATTTCTTCTTTAATGAAGAAGAGTATTGATTAATTGATAATTGAAACTTGAAAATTGAAACGTTATATTGTTCTTTTGTTGGGGCTTATAGCCGTTGTGACTGCTCGTGCGCAGTTCGACCCGCAAATGGGGCAATATATGTATATGCCTACAGCCTATAATCCCGCAGCGGTGGGAGAAGGCGATTTGCTGAAAGTAGCAGGAATGCACCGCATGCAATATGTGGACATTACCAACGCTCCGATGAGCACATGGTTTACTTTCTGTTCGCCGTTTGTGATAGGTAAAACGCGTCATGGCGCGGGGGTACGATTCTTGAATGATCGGTTCGGTTTGTTTACGAACCAAGCATTCTATGCGCAGTACGCTTACCGCCAGAAACTCGGAAAAGGCTATCTGAGTGTGGGTGTGGACTTAGGATTCATCAACGTGGGCTTCCGAGGTGACTCGGTCAACCTCAAAGAAATGGAGGATGAGTACCACGATGCGGATGACGATGCTATACCGCAAGGCAGCAAGTCCGGCATGAAGTTCGACATGGCGTTGGGTATCTGGTATAGCACTCCCGTTTGGTGGGTCGGAGCCAGTTATAATCACCTGACGAGACCGAAGGTGAACTTGGATGACTTCTCCGACGTCAAAGTGGTAGGAACGATGTACGTCACCGGAGGATATCACTTCCGACTCAAGAACAACCGAGATTGGATGTTGACCCCGAGCGCTATGGTGATGAGTGATTTTGTGAGCTGGGACGTGAACCTCACCCTCATGTGCGACTACAAAGATCGCTACCGATGGGGACTCGGATACCGAATAGATGGAAGTGTTAATATATTATTAGGTGTCGATATCATCGCCGGACTGCAATTGGGATACAGTTGCGAACTGCCGACCAACAAACTGATGTTGGAATCCTATGGCAGCCACGAGCTCTACCTCGCATACGGTTTTGACATCCTCAAACCAAAAAGAACGAACAAATACAAGTCTATTAGATACTTGTAATAACAATAGAAAATAAATCGATTTATACTAATATGAAAGTAACAAAGATTTTGCCTGTCATCGCTTTGGCAGTAGCCCTGGCGAGTTGTAACAAGCCTGCCGGTGAACTGGTAGGTGCGGCTAAGAGCACTAATTTCAAGGAGGCTAATCCTTATGGAATGTTGTTTATCAAGAAGGGTTCCTTTATGATGGGTGCCAACACTCAGTCTGCTGTTTTCGAGCAGCCGGACAATGTAGTGATGGTAACTGTTGATGCGTTCTGGATGGATGAGACCGAGATTACCAACAATGAGTACCGCCAGTTCGTCAACTGGGTGCGTGACTCTATTGCGCTCACCAACCTCGTAGCTGCCGGTTTGACCGATTATGCTATTCAACCCAAAGATGAAGACTTCGACGAGGAGAACTTCCGTATCGATTGGCGTAAGAAAATTCCTTGGAACAGCAAGGAAGAGGACGTCGTGGATGCATTGTCTTCGATGTACTATTCCGATGGTACTTTCCGAACCAATTTCATGCACTATCGTTATAGCTGGGTGAATATGGATCAGGCTCTGCCTCAACGTAATAAATTCGACGTAGCTACGAGTACTTATCCTCCCGGAGCTACAGCTCGTGTAGATACCTTCTGGGTAAACGAATTGGGCGAGATCAAGGACTCGACCATCTTCCGTCCGTTGCGTGAGCCGAAGGATCTGCTTACGCTGAAGATTATCTGCGTTTACCCCGATACGCTCGTTTGGGCGCGTGACTTCCAGTTCTCGTACAACGATCCGTTGCTCCAGATGTATTTCAAGCATCCGGGTTATGCGGAGTATCCTGTTGTGGGTGTAACGTGGGAGCAAGCTCATGCTTTCTGTAACTGGCGTACCAAACTGTTCAATAAGTATTCCACGACCGAGGCTAATGACTACCGTCTGCCGACGGAGTCCCAGTGGGAATATGCAGCTCGCGGAGGCCGTAAGATGGCGATGTATCCGTGGGGCGGTAACTACGCTCGTGACGGCAAGGGTTGTTTCTTTGCTAACTTCAAGCCCTACCGTGGTGCTTACAACGATGATACCGGTACTACGACTATGAAGGTGGCTCAGTTCCGTCCGAATGACTTCGGTCTGTTTGATATGGCGGGTAACGTAGCAGAGTGGACCAACTCGGCTTATCAGAGCGCTGCCAATACGCATATTCATGACCTTAACCCGGATTATTGCTACATGGCTCGTAAAGCCGATCCGGATATCTTGAAACGCAAGGTAGTTAAGGGAGGTAGCTGGAAGGATATCAGTTACTTCATGCAGTGCGGTGTACGTACCTATGAGTATCAATACGAGAGCCGTCCGTACATCGGATTCCGCTGCGTTCGCGCATACATAGGCGATTAATATATAAATAAGGTGTCGAAAGACAATTTACAGAATATAATCAAAAACAAAAAATATAATTATGGCTACAGAAAAAGCTGGAAAGCAAGGCCTTTGGGCAGGTTTTATGCATTGGTATGGCTCATACCAGGGTAAGAACATCGTCAACATCGTGTATTCGGTGGGTGCATCCGTCGTAATCATCGGTGCATTGTTTAAAATTTTGCACTGGCCGGGTGCGAGCCAGGTACTTATGATCGGTATGTTTACCGAGGCATTCTTGTTCATCATCGGTGCATTGGATCACCCGCACCCTGAGTTCCACTGGGAGAATGTGTTCCCGCAGTTGCTCGAATATGGTACTGATCCGGAGTTGTTGGAAATCAAATCGAAACAAGCTCGTCCGACCCTTTTGGGTGCAGGCGTTGCCGGTCAAGTAGCTACTGCCGGTATGGGTGTTGCCTCTCCGGCTGCTGATGCGGCTGTTGGCAAAGTTCCGACACTCAAAGATGAGGATCTGAAAGCTCTCAAAGACGGTATTGCTGATTTGGCTAAGACGGCTACGCAGTTCAGCGAACTCGGCAAAGTGGCTGAGACCGGTGTCAAACTGAATGAGAAACTGGCTGCAGCTGAAGTAGCTACCGCTTCTTATACCGCAGCTACTTCCACTTTGGCACAGAGTTACGCACAGGTTAGCGGTGATATGCAGCATGTTGCTGATGAGACTAAGGCTTACAAAGAAAGCGTTCTCGCTATGGGTCAGAAACTGGCTTCTCTGAACTCAGTATATGAGTTGCAGTTACAGTCGGTTAACGCGCAGATGGAGGCTCAAAAGGGTGCTGCAGCTGCTGCTAAAGAGGCTGCAGAGGCTCAGGTAGCTTTCGCTGCAAGTACCAAACAGTTGCAGAAACAAGTAGCTGACCTCAACGGTATTTACGGAAATATGCTTAACGCTTTGGCATAAGCATGGATAACAGCAAACTAAGTAAAAACAAATAAAACACTTCAGCAATGGGTGGAGCAAAAAACTGTCCGGAAACCCCGAGACAACGAATGATAGGTATGATGTACTTGGTGCTCACTGCCATGTTGGCGTTGAACGTAAGTACGGATATCCTCAATGGTTTTACATTGGTAGACAATAGTTTGCACTCCTCTATCGCTGCTACGGACACTCGAAACGAGAAACTCTATCGCGATTTCCAAGCGGCTAATGCCGATAACCCTGAGAAAACGCAAGAGTGGTTCGACAAAGCAGTAGAGGTACAGAAACGTGCAGACTCGCTCTATAACTATATTCAGAATTTTAAGGAGCACATCGCTATTTTGGCAGATGGCCAGAAACGCGTGGACAATTTTAAAGCACAGGGTATTGACCCGACTATGCATATCGAGGGTAACTCGAACTTGGATGTGACAGGTCAGTACGCCATCGTGCAAGGTAATGGTACTATCCTCAAACAGACAGTGGCTTACTATCGTGATTATGCTTCTGAGTTGGCGGAGAATGATGTGGAGTTGCGTAACGCAATCCAGACGGCTTTGGCAACCGAGCGTGGTTATAACGCACACGAGAAAGACTCATGCGACTGGGAAATAGCCGTGTTTGACGGAATGCCTGTGGGCGCTTCGATCACTATCTTGACCAAGATGCAGAACGACGTACGTACCACCGAGGGACAATTGATCCAGTACCTGATGGATCGTACCGATGCCGGTGACTTGCGTGTAAACAAACTGAACGCATACGTGATTCCGAACTCGAACTACGTCATCCGTGGTGGTAAATACACAGCGCAAATCATCCTGGCAGCTGTCGATTCAACGCAGCGTCCGGAGTACTATATCGAAGGTCAGCGTATTAACGATCAGGGTATCTACGAGGTTGCTGCTACCGGCGTGGGTCTCAAGAAATACTCCGGTTATATCGCATATCAGAACCCGCTTACGGGTGCTATGGAGAATCTGAATTTCCAGAGCGAATATAGCGTTGGCGAACCGGCTGTGACGATTTCGAATACCGACCTCAACATTATGTACCGTAAATATGAGAACAAGTTCTCGATCTCGGTACCGGGTGTGGCTAACGATAAGGTGAAGATCAGCGTCAGTGGTGCGCAGGTTAAACAGCAAGGCGGTTTATGGGTTATTGTGCCGGGTGAGAGCGCTAAGAGCGTCACTATCAATGTATCCGCTGAGTTGGACGGTAAGATGCAGCCGATGGGTAGTAAGGAATACCGCGTGAAAGCGCTGCCGAACCCGCAGGCTTGGTTCTCTGCTAAAGAGAAAGAGTACACCACGGGTAATATTGCGCTTAGCACGCTGACGCACTCTTCCGGTGCTATCACCGCTTCGTATGGTCCTGATGGTCTGCTCAACCTGCCGTTCAAGGTAACCAGCTTCCGTGCTATTATCAACGGAATGACTTCGCAATCCAACGGAAACAAGTTCACCCCAGATCAGTTGAAACAGATTGGTAAACTGAAAAAAGGTGGTGTTGTGATCATCCAGGATGCTCGTGCAGTGGGTCCTGGTGGCCAGGAAATGCGTCTGTCTCCGCTTGTATTCACATTGAATTAATACCATTTGATTATGATAAAGAAACTAAGTTTTGTCGCATGTTTGCTGTTGGGCGTATTAACGGCTCAAGCGCAGCATCAGGTCATCTCGTTCTTCGATGAGTTGGGTACAGCGCGTATCCAAACGGAGGAGTATTCTGAGGCTCATGATACTATCGTCATGGTGGATCACCGTATAGATGACGTGATTTGGGCGCGTTACGTATATCGTATCATCGATATGCGTTATAAGCAGAACTATCAGCTCTATTTCCCGACACGTGTGGATGATCCGGACTATCGTAACTTGTTTAAGGTGATTTTGGATGCTGTCGTAGATGGCTTGCAGATTTATCCGCGTGATCCTGAGACGATTAAGCCGAGCTTTAAGACTCAGCCGCCGTTTACCAAGCAGCAGATTCCTATGGATGCATTCATGCCGGTGGATAAGACCGAAGATCACTCGGATGACGATACCTATTTTGATATCAGTCGTTCTACGGCGATGCTCGTTAACTACGATAGTATCACCGATGAGTTGCGTGCGCAGCCTTATTCATTCCAAGATGCAGTTAGAAACCAATTGAAATATCTGATTCAGGAGGTTGTGTTCTTCGATAAGCACACAAGCCGTATGCACCAGAAGATCATGGCAATTGCGCCGCTGCATCCGGTATTGATCAGTACGCAGGATAGTGCGAAGATTATGTCTTCGCTCCGCGAGTCGATCATGTTCTGGATTCCGTTTGATAACCTGCGTCCGTATTTGGCTATGCAGTATGCTATTCCTAACCGCAACGAGGTGAAACGTGTGACGTTTGATGAGTTCTTCCAGAAACGTCTCTATACTTCTTATATCGTCGGTGAGGGCAATATGTACAACCGCTGGATTCCGGATTATAAACACAACGATATTACCGGAATTCGTCAGGAGCAGGAGCGTATTGCTACTGAATTGCTGAATTTCGAACAAGACCTTTGGGAATATTAATGCGTAAGCATCGCTTTAGAAACTCCTATATGACGGCAGGCGTCAGCGTATCGCTGGTGCTTTGCCTGATAGGAATCGAATGTGTGCTCCTGCTGTCGGCAGGAGCGCTTCTTACGCGTATGCGCGAGAACGTGACTATCACTGCCGTTTTGTCTCAAGAGGCTGATAGCACGCAATGTGCCCGTTTGGAGCGTATGTTGGAGGCAAGCGATGGATATAGCAGTTTCCGCTATGTCTCCAAAGAAGAAGCTTTGCAGGAGCATATTATCTCGTTGGGAGAAGATCCGACTTCTTTCTTGGGATACAATCCTCTTTCTGCCAGTTATGAGATCCATCCGTCTGAGCAATACAGCAATCCCGACAGTTTAGCGCAGGAAGCGGAGCGGTTAGAGTCGCTGCCTTATGTCTCAGAGGTGCTCTATCCGCGTGACTTGACCGATCTGATGAGCCGTAACGTGCATGATTTCTCGTATATCTTGTTGGGTGTCGCTTTACTGCTCCTGTTGGTGTCCATGGTGTTGATTGTCAATACGATCCGTTTGCAGATCTATTCCAAACGCTTTATCATCAATACAATGACGCTGGTGGGTGCCACGTCTTGGGTGACACGTCGTCCGTTTGTGTTGCGTAATATGCTGATGGGGCTGATTGCCGGTATCGTAGCGCTGATCGTGCTGAGCGGATTGGTCTATTATGTGGAGTACGAAATGGGCTTGTTCCTCTTCCCGATCACGTGGCAGAATATAGCCTTTGTATGCGCTGTGGTGCTTGGCAGCGGTTTGCTGATCACGCTCTTTGCTTCTCTCATCGCCACAGGTCGTTACATCCGCATGGATAATAACTCGCTCTACGAGATTTGACATTTGATATTTGAGATTTGACATTTTATGAAACAGACATTACCCAAATTGAACCTCATCCTGATAGCCGTTTCGTTTGCTATCATCGTGCTTGGTTTCTGCCTTATGGTGGGCGAACCGTCCGGAGAGGTGTATAATCCCGATATTTTCTCCTTCCGCCGTATCACGTTGGGTCCGATGATCTCACTCTTCGGCTTTGTGAGTATGATTTTTGCTATCTTATTCCGCGCAAAGAAATGAGTTGGTTAGAAGCATTGATATTAGGCATCGTGCAGGGCTTGACGGAGTTCCTGCCTGTTTCGTCTTCGGGACATCTGGAGATAGGTCAGGTCTTATTAGGTACTTCCGGAGAAGAGAACCTCACGTTCGCTATCGTAGTGCATGTAGCTACGGTGCTCTCTACGCTTGTGGTGCTTTGGCGTGAGGTATTGCAGCTGTTTGGCGGCACGTTCACTACTCCCAAATGGAACAAAGAGAAAGACTATGTGGCGAAGATATTAGTCTCCATGATCCCTGTCTTCATCGTGGGCATGTTCTTCAAAGACCAAGTAGAAGCGTTCTTCGGTAACGGTCTTTTGCTGGTCGGCATCTGCTTGCTGATCACGGCTCTGCTGTTGGCGCTCAGCGAATGGTTGCAGAATAAACGCCAAGGAGCAGGTCATGAAGTGGGCTATAAGGATGCTATCATCATCGGTATCGCTCAAGCATGTGCTGTACTGCCGGGTCTGAGCCGTTCTGGTTCAACGATTGCAACCGGTTTGCTCTGCGGTGTGAAGAAAGAGAGTGTAGCGCAGTTCTCCTTTTTGATGGTGCTTGTCCCTATCTTGGGAGAAGCTTTCCTCGATCTGCTCAAACTGCTGAAAGGCGAGATGACGAGTGAGTTAGGCATGGTTCCTGCCTTGGTGGGATTTGTGGCTGCTTTCGTCACCGGCTGTTTCGCGTGCCGTTTCATGATTGAGATTGTTCGCCGTCAACGCCTCATCTGGTTTGCGATCTACTGCGCTATCATCGGTTCTACCGCAATTATTGCAACTGTTTGCTGATATGTGGGATTTTGAACAAGGCGAGGTATTGGCGTTCGATAAGCCGCTGCATTGGACATCGTTCGATCTGGTGGCAAAAATACGGTATAACCTCTGCCGTAAATTAGGTAAAAAGAAACTGAAAGTCGGTCATTCGGGAACCTTGGATCCTCTGGCAACAGGTGTGGTGATTGTCTGTACAGGCAAGAAAACCAAGCTCATTGACCAACTCCAATACGATGTCAAGGAATATGTAGCTACGCTCCAATTAGGAGCAACAACACCGAGTTATGACTTGGAGAAAGCGATCGATGCCACGTATCCGACGGCGCATATAACGCGCGAACTGATCAACGAGACTATTCCGACTTTCCTTGGTGAGCAGTGGCAAGTACCGCCGGTTTTCTCGGCTATCCAGATCAACGGCAAACGGGCGTATGAGTTTGCCCGCAAAGGAGAAGAGGTGGAACTCAAACCGCGACTCTTGGTCATCGATGAGATTGAAGTCTTGGCGTTTGACGAAGAGAAAATGCAGTTGACTATCCGTGTTGTGTGCTCCAAAGGCACGTATATCCGCGCCTTGGCAAGGGATATAGGAGAGCGTCTCCATTCCGGTGCACACCTCATCGCTCTGAGACGAACCCGAGTTGGTGACACGCGTGTGGAGGACTGCATGACAATAGAATCGTTTTTAGACAAACTCCAAATTTCGACCAACGACAGCCCTCGCATGGACTAACGACTAACGACTAACGACCAAGAATATGTACAAAGCTAACGATATGAAACTCAGCCAGTTTAAGTTTAAACTGCCTGAAGAACTGATTGCTCAATTCCCGGCTGCGTATCGCGATGATGCGCGTCTGTTGGTGTTGCACCGCAAGACCGGTGAGGTGGAGCATAAAATGGTCACCGATACGGTGCAATATTTTGATGAAGGCGACTTGTTCGTTTTCAATGATTCGAAAGTCTTTCCGGCTCGCCTCTGGGGACACAAGGAGAAGACGAACGCGCTGATTGAGGTTTTCCTCCTCCGTGAGTTGAATCATAGATCGCGTTATTGGGACGTGCTGGTTGATCCGGCGCGTAAGATCCGTATCGGTAATAAACTGACGTTCGATGACGATCCCTCGATTGTGGCTGAGGTGATAGATAACACCACAAGCCGCGGACGTACGTTCCGTTTCCTGACGGACTACGAGAACGAGGAGTTTGTACCGCATCTCTATGCTTTGGGTAGCGCTCCGCTGCCTAAGTATATCCGTCGTCCGATGGATGCGCAGACCCAGCAGCAGTACGAGGAGACCTTCCATGATCTGCCTGTGCGCGAGATGGATATAGATCGTTACCAGACCATTTTTGCCAGCAAAATAGGAGCTGTCGCAGCTCCTGCATCCGGTCTGCATTTCTCCAAACAGCTCCTCAAACGAATGGAGATCCGTGGTATTGAGACGACCTTTATGACGAGCCACGTGTCGCTCGGTATCTTCAAGGAGATCGATGTGGAGGACTTGACCAAGAATAAGATGGAGTCCGAGCAGATCATCCTTCCGGCAAACATGGCAGAGGCTGTTAACAACGCCCATGAGCGTCAGAAACGCGTCTGTGCGGTGGGAACGGAGATCATGCGTGCAATGGAGCATGTAGCCGGAACGAACGGACAGCTCAAAGAATATGACGGATGGACGAATAAGTTCATCTATCCGCCTTATACCTTCACGGTTGCGAATAGTTTCTTCACGAACCTCTATATGCCGATGTCGAGCCAGTTGCTGATGGTTGCGGCGTTCGCAGGCTACGAAGAGACCATGCACGCATACGAAGAGGCGGTGAAGGAAGGCTATCGTTTTGGTGACTATGGAGACGCAATGTTAGTGGTAGATTGATGCAAGTACGAATAGATCCATCTTGGCAGCGCGTGTTGCAGACGGAGTTTGACAAGCCTTATTTCGAACTCCTCACTCAATATGTGCGCCAGCAATACCAGACCTGCCGGTGTTTTCCTCCGGCGGGTTTGATTTTTAATGCGTTTGACTCCTGTCCTTTTGAGAAAGTGCGGGTAGTCATCATCGGTCAAGACCCGTATCACGAGCCCGGGCAAGCCATGGGACTCTCTTTCTCGGTGCCCGAAGGCGTGCAGATCCCTCCTTCGCTCATGAATATCTACAAAGAGATCCATCGGGATTTGGGAACACCTATTCCGCAGAGCGGAGACTTACGCCGATGGGCGGAGCAGGGAGTCTTGCTCCTCAACGCTACCCTGACGGTGGAGGCGCATAAAGCCGGTAGCCACCAAGGCAAAGGCTGGGAAGAACTGACGGACGCTGCGATAACAGCGCTAAATAACGAACGCGAACATCTGGTCTTCATGCTCTGGGGATCATACGCCCAACGCAAAGGTCAGTTCATCGACCGAAAGAAACACTTAGTGCTCCAAACTTCGCACCCGTCACCCTTGTCTGTCTATCGAGGTTTTGATGGCTGCGGACATTTCTCAGCAGCTAATAACTATCTGATTAAGAACGGCTTGGAGCCCATCAATTGGTAACCTTTTAACGTTTCCTGCAAGGAAACCATTTTAACTTCTTAACGTTATGTCGAAGACATTACTTTTAATAGATGCCTATGCGATGATCTTTCGCGCATACTACGCATTCATCCGCGCACCGCGCATGAACAGCAAGGGGGAAAACACCTCTGCTATCTTTGGTTTTTGCGTCACGCTGGAGGACTTGCTCAAGAAAATCAACCCCACGCATGTGGGTGTGGCTTTTGATCCGAAAGGCGGCACGTTTCGTCATGAGGCGTACGAGCAGTACAAAGCGCAGCGTCCCGAGACGCCGGAAGACATCCGTAAGGCGGTGCCTGTGATCAAGCAGATTTTGGAGGCCATGAATATACCCGTGCTGGAAGTACCCGGTTTTGAGGCGGATGACGTCATCGGCACGCTCTCGAAGCAAGGCGAACAAGCCGGTTTTGAGGTTTATATGGCTACGCCGGATAAGGACTACGGACAGCTCGTCTCCGACCATGTGTTCATGTATCGTCCCCGTCATACGGGTGGCTTCGAACTGATGGGACCAAAAGAAGTGTGCGATAAATACGGCCTGCAACGCAAGGAACAAGTCATCGACCTGCTCGGACTCATGGGCGATGCCAGCGATAATATCCCGGGCTGCAAAGGGGTGGGGGAGAAAACAGCTGTGGCTCTCTTGCAGCAGTTCGGAGACATCGACAATATGCTTGCCCATACGGACGAGATCAAAGGTGCGCTCCGTACAAAAGTGGAGACCCAGATGGACGAGATCCGTTTCTCGCGGTTCTTGGCTACTATTCGTACCGATGTGCCGATTGATTTAGACGAAAACCAATTGGCGAAGAAAGACCCCAACATCGAAGCCCTCACAAAACTCTATCAGGACTTGGAGTTCAACACCCTCCTCAAGAAACTCGCTCCCTCGTCTATCAATCCGCCAATTTCGTCGGATAAACAGCCCTCCAAGAAAGCCAAAACCGTTGACCCGAATCAACTCGATCTCTTTGCCGAACCCGAAGAGCAAAATGACCATATGGTAAATTCCTTTGACACCATCGAAGCTCGACTGTGTCAATACCTCCTCAACCCCGAGGTGGCGTTCAATCCCTATAAAGAGCCGAACTGGGATGCCCTCAAGGCCGATGCCAACTTATGGAATCTGTATAACAACGTCGAGTTGCCGCTGGTGGAAGTCCTGCGCGAGATGGAGGCTGCCGGTGTCCGTATTGACGTCAACAAACTCAAAGAGGCGGAGACAGCCTTGACCGAAGAACTGAATACGATAGAGCAACGGATCTACACCCTCGCAGACGGACCGTTCAATATCAACAGCCCAAAGCAAGTGGGCGAACTGCTCTTCGACAAACTCAAACTGGACAGCAAAGCTAAGAAATTGAAGACCGGACAATACTCCACTTCCGAAGAGGTGTTGGTGGCGCTCAAAGATCGTCATGAGATAGTCGGACTGATCTTGGATTACAGAGCTTTGAGCAAACTGATCACCACGTATATATCCGCTTTGCCGGGATATATAGCAGCAGACGGAAAGATCCACACAACTTATAATCAGACCGTTACGGCTACCGGACGTCTCTCTTCCTCGAACCCGAACTTGCAGAACTTGCCTATTCGTTCCGAGCGCGGACGATTCATCCGTGAGGCGGTTATCCCCGATGACGGATGTCTCTTCCTTTCTGCCGATTACAGCCAGATTGAGCTTCGTCTCATGGCGCATTTCTCGCAGGACGAACATCTCCTTGCGGCGTTCCGCAACGGGCAGGATGTACACGCCGCTACGGCTGCTAAGATCTTCGGTCTCCCTATTGAACAGGTCACCAAAGACCAGCGTCGCAAAGCCAAAACAGCGAACTTCGGTATCATCTATGGTATCTCCGCTTTCGGTCTCTCCCAGCAGCTCGATTGCAGCCGTACGGAAGCTAAACAGCTTATTGACGATTACTTCGCCGCTTTCCCGCGCGTGATAGAATATATTGAGTCTCAGAAGGAACTCGCCCGTCAGAAAGGCTATGCCGAAACGCTCTTCGGACGTAAGCGATACTTGCCGGATATCCATTCCCAGAACGCTACCGTTCGTTCGTTTGCCGAGCGCAACGCAGTTAACGCGCCTATTCAAGGAACCGCTGCCGACATCATCAAAATGGCGATGGTCTCTATCCACCGCCGTTTAAAAGAGGAGAAACTGCAAGCCCAGATGACGATGCAGGTTCACGACGAACTCAATTTCAACGTCCCTGCCCAAGAAGTCGATCGTGTGCGTGAGATAGTCGTCTCCGAGATGCAGAATGCCGTCCAACTCTCCGTTCCGCTCATCGCCGAATGTGGAGTTGGCCATAACTGGCTTGAAGCCCACTAATCCCCACCTTCATCGGTCCAACATCGGTCCAACATCGGTCCAACATCGGTCCAATCTCGATCCAATATCGGACCAATCCTAGACCTTTGCCCTTATTATCGTGTAACAATCACGGACGTATTAACATAATGAAAACCATTTTATCCATATTGATGCTTATCCGTATACTCTGTATCGGAAATAGCTTTTCTTGGGACGCTGTGGAGCAGGAACTCGTGCCGCTCTGCGATGCCAAGAACATAGAGATTGAGGTGCATAACCTCTATTACGGCGGTTGTTCCTTAGCCCAACACGCGGAGTTCCTGCTCAAAGACACTGCCGCTTATTCTCATCGTGTCTGCACAAATCCTCAAATCCTCAAATCTTCAAATCCTCAAATTCGCGAAATCCGAGACACGATTTCGCTACGCAAGGCGCTCAAGGACGGAAAATACGATTACATCTCCCTGCAGCAGGCAAGTCATGACTCCGGTATCAAGTCTTCGTACGAGCCTTGGCTCTCCATGCTCATCGATACTGTCCGTGCGTATCAGCCCGAGGCACAGCTTTGTTGGATGCAAACTTGGGCGTATAGCCAAGACGCCAAACATCCGGCTTATCCTCGCTACCATAACAACCAGCAGGTGATGTGGGATTCTATCCAAGCTTGCACGCGTTACGTGCAGCAAAAATGTCAAATGTCAAATGTCAATTGTCAAATTATCCCCTGCGGTTTGGCTGTCCAGAACGCACGCCAAACGAAATTAGGTGACACCCTTTGCCGAGATGGTTACCATTTGAACTATATCTACGGTCGCTATACGGCAGCCTGCGTGTGGTACGAGATCGTAACCGGAAAAGACGTTCGTAAGAACCGCTATATGAACCCGCAAATGACTAAAACTCAACGCAAACTAACGCAGAAAGCTGCCCATAAAGCAACAAAAAAGAGATGTCCTATTTGACATCTCTTCGTGATCCATGCAGGATTCAAACCTGCAACCCCCACATCCGTAGTGTGGTACTCTATTCAGTTGAGCTAATGGACCCGGAGGTGTCCCCGTCAATCGGGGAAACCGGCCTCCGCCGGAAGGGGCTAATTCCCCTTAAAATGCTTCTCTTATCGAAAAGCGACGACAAAGGTACTACATTTTTTTGACATGACCAAATATTTTGGCAAAAAAAATCAAAAAAAGTTCATTTTGTCATGTTATTTGAACAAAAATAGGTATAATTAAACATTTAAACAGATATGAAACGAATTTTTTTGGCACTCTTATTGATGAACAAGCGCTAATTGTATTTCCACTTTCTCGAACGATTTCTGTAAATAAATTTGCATATATGCAAAAAAAGTTGTATCTTTGCAGCCGATTTTAATTTGGGAGTAGTATGCAGAAATGTTTCTATATAATATTGGCATTGTTGATGAGCTGGACGGTGTGGGCGGAGAAGCCATATACTGTTGTGCTTGACGCAGGTCATGGAGGTAAGGATCCCGGAGCTGTCGGGAAGTTCTCCAAGGAGAAAGATCTGAACCTCTCGCTTGTGCTCAAGATGGGTGAGCTCATCGCAGAGCGCTACCCCGATGTCAAAGTGGTATATACCCGTTCGACCGATGTGTTCATTCCCCTGCAAACCCGTGCGGACATAGCTAACAAAGCGGATGCCGACCTGTTCATCTCGATCCATACTAACTCTGCTGAATCGAAAGCTCCGAGCGGTGTGGAGACGTTCATCCTTGGTACCGACCGTATGGAGGCGAACCTCGATGTGGCGATGCGCGAGAACGCTGTGATGAAATTAGAGTCCGACTACAAAACGACCTATCAGGGTTTTGACCCGAACTCGATAGACTCGTATATCATGTTCGAGTTGATGCAGAACAGCTACATGGATCAGTCCCTGCGTTTTGCGGAACAGGTGCAGCAGCGGTTTGTGGGTCACCTCAACCGTTCCGACCGAGGCGTCAGACAGGCGGCATTCTGGGTGTTGCTCAAGACGGCGTGTCCTTCGATCCTTTTTGAAATGGGATTTATCTCGAACCCCGAGGAAGAGCGGTTTTTGAATAAGCCTGCTTCGATGGCGCAGATGGCCAATGCCTTGGTGAACGCTTTCGGCGCTTATACCCACAAACAGGCGGTGAGGAAAGAGGCGAGTGAGAAGAGCGCGGAGGAGAAGAGTTCAGATGTCAGAATTCAGAGTTCAGATACCCTGAAGACTGACACTCCAACGACCAAAGACCAAAGACCATCGACTAACGACCATCGACCATCGACCCTGTATGCTATTCAGATTTGTGCGTCCAAGACGCCGCTGAAACCCAATGACCCGCAGCTCAAAGGGCAGGTTTGCGAATGCATGAAAGTGGGAGAATGGTATAAATACTACACCGCAGCCGATCCTGACCGTGCGAAAGTGATGGAGGCACGCAAGAAACTGCTGTCCCTCTTCCCCGATTGCTGGATTATTAAGGTGGAAAGGTGAAAGATGTTAATTATTAATTGTTAATTATTCATTACAATGAAGTATACACGAGAAATAAAAGTGGGTGTACTCGCAATCATTTGCGTGTTCCTGTTGTTTTATGGGTTTAATTTTCTCAAAGGCGTGAATATTTTCTCGCCGACCAACAGTTATCATGGCGTCTATACGAACCTCCATGGTTTGGAAGAACAGGCGTCGGTGTTTATCTTGGGGCATAAAGTGGGACAGGTGGATCGGCTCCATTATGATTTTACGAAAGATAGTGCTTTCACCGTGGATATCTCTATCCGCAAGGATATTGTTCTGCCCGAGGGCACGAGTCTGGCTCTCCGTGCAGACGGACTGTTGGGCGGCATGGCGCTGGAACTGTTGTTCCCCGAGGATGCCACCGAGAAACTGCAGCAACAGGCGCTGATAGCTCACGGAGCAACCCTTCCGACGGTGTATCTCCCGGGTATCATGGAGAACCTGCAGAACGAGTTGATTGCCAAGATTGCGAATGCGGTGGAGCAGGTAGATACGCTCGTGGCGCAGCTGAACGGACAGTTGGAAGGCGATCATCTCAAATCGACCTTGGCGAACGTCGATCGTATATCCGGCGACCTGACCGATGTGTCGGGTGACTTGCGACGAATCATGAACACGCAGGTACCCGGTATCGTCAATAATGCCGACACCGCTATCGCTAATCTCAATACGGTCATTGCGGACATCAAAGCAGCTGATCTCAAAGCCACGGTAGCTCGTGTGGACACCGCCATCGAAGGGGTGAATGCGGTGGTAGCTGACGTGCGTGCGCAGAAAGGTACGCTCGGGCAGTTGATCTATAATAAATCGCTCTACAACCATATCGATGCAACCGTCATCTCCGCCGACTCTCTGCTGACCGACATCAAGGCACACCCCAAACGCTATGTACACTTCTCAGTCTTTGGAAAAAAAGATAAATAAGTGTTCCACAGATGCAAAAAACGACATTCTGCTATTTGTAGATTTTCTAAATTAATACTTTTTTTTAGAACTCGTAACCCCCCGAAAATGCAGGAGTTACGAGTTTTTTTACCCAAAAAATGCAATAAGGTATTGCAAAAATCAAACATGCTATAAATCAACATGTTAAGTGTTGATAACTTAGTTAAAGTGCTGAAAATGAGTGATTTATTTGTAAGTGCCTAAAAATGCGCTAATTAGGGTCGGTTTTTAAAATGGCTAAGAGGTGCAAATTTGGTCATGTCAAAAAAAAGCAGTACCTTTGCACTCGTTTTCGTTACAAACGGGAGTTAGAAAAGCGATACAAATAGAACTAAATGATGCAACCGATACAACAACAATGGGCTCAGTGTCAGACCATCTTGGCTGATAACTTGACAGCGAGTGCGTACCAGACATGGTTCGCGCCCATTGTGCCTCTGCAATACGCGGAGGGCGTGCTCGTGTTGCAGGTGAAATCGCAGTTCGTAGCGGAGTACATCGAGGAGAATTATATCCCTCTGCTGTCGGCCGCTATCTACCGCGTGTTCGGACAGGGTACGAGGTTAGAGTACCGCGTGCTCATTGATTCAGCCTCAGGCGCAGGTACGAGTCTTCCGTCCGCGGGCGCACCCGCACGTACCTTTAATCAGTATGGGGTGAGTCATCCGGCGGCTGTGTCCAACGACGATCTGCCCAAACTGAACGAACTCTATACCTTCGATTCGTTCATCGCCGGTGAGCCGAACAAACTGGCTCGTACGGCAGGTCTGGCAGTGGCTAAGCAACCCGGTTATACGGCTTTCAACCCGCTCTTTATCTACGGAGGCAGCGGAGTTGGTAAGACCCACTTGGCTTGCGCGATTGGTCATCAGACTTTGGCGCTCAATCCGCAGGCACGCGTGTTATACGTATCGGCGAACACCTTTAAGTTGCAGTTCCAAGACGCACGTAAGGAGAACCGGATACCTGATTTCCTCAATTTCTATCAGTCGGTGGATGTGCTTATCGTCGATGATATCCAGTATTTCGCAGGATTGAAAGGTACGCAGGATACGTTCTTCCATATCTTCAACTACCTGCAGCAGAGCCGTAAGCAGTTGATTCTGACTTGTGATCGTCCTCCGGTGGAGCTCAAGGACATCGAGGAGCGTCTGCTGACCCGTTTCAAATGGGGGCTGTCAGCCGAGATTGCTCGTCCGGACTATCTGTTGCGTAAGAATATCTTGCTCAGTAAGATGCGTCGTGATGGCATCATGCTCTCGGACGAGATCGTGGATTTCATTGCGATGAACGTACGCGAGTCGGTTCGTGACTTGGAGGGCATCCTTGCTTCGCTCTTGGCGCACTCTACGCTGACCGATCGGGAGATCGACCTTCCGTTGGCGGAGCAGGTGGTGAGTCATATCGTGGCTATGCAGCCGCAGACGACGACTGTGGCGGATGTGCTGCATGCTGTCTCGCAGCATTATAACATCCCCGAGAAAGCCCTTGTGGCGCAGAACCGCTCGAAAGACATCGCTTTGGCGCGTCACGTAGCTGCGTACCTCAGTAAACAACTGACCGACAGTTCCCTCACCGAGATCGGTTTCCGTATGGGACGACGGACACACGCTACTATCTTGCACTCGATTGATTATGTGCGTGATACCATGGAGTTCGATCCCGTTCTTCGTCAACACGTAGCGCAGTTACAGTCCGCTTTACAGCATTAATTGATACACCATTGATAGACGTTCGACACCCGTTAAATGTCTGCCGTGCTTCCGCCGGAACCGGTAAGACATATACCTTGGCAGCCTACTATGTGGGGTTGCTGCTTTCCGGTGAGGACTACCGTTCTATCCTTGCCGTTACTTTTACCAACAAAGCTACAGCCGAGATGAGTGAACGTATCATCGCGTATCTGTATGGTATCTCGCAGGGCACAGAGTCTGCTTTTTTATTACGCGCGCGTGATTTCATGCTGCGTGACGCCGATGCACCGGATGAGCTCTTGGCGAAGCGGGCAGGGGACTGTTTTCGGAAGATGCTCTTGGATTACGACAATATGCATATCCGCACCATCGACTCGTTCCTGCAGACCCTCTTGGGCGGTTTGGCGAGTGTGTTGCAGATGAGTGCAGGGCTGTCCGTCGAGTTGGATCTGGATCATGTGATCCGGCAAGCCGTGGATCAGCTGCTGACGACCGATATGACACCTTCCGACCGAACGATCCTCGAGGACTATATGCGTCTCAAGCTCGATCAGGAGTCCCATTGGGATGTGCGGCAGAGTCTCTGTATGATGGCGAAAGAGCTGTACAACGAGTCGGTGCAGATGCTCGATGCCGAGGGACGGATCCTCTTTGATGCGGCGTCTATCGCTCGTCGCCGGCAAGCCGTGGAGCAGCAGTGGAGAGAGTGCCCTGAGTTAGCGGAACTGAAGTCGCTGCTTGCCCGTTGTAACCCCGAGCCCTATAACCGCTATACGAAAACGGCTTACGAACGGTTGTTGCAGAGTGTGGAGCACCCGGAGCAGTTGGCTGCCAAAGATCGTTTCAGAGGCGTGAGTGACAAGAGTTGCAACGCCGACGAGATGGCGCAAGCTACCGAACTCGCAGCCCGCGTAGGACGGATATACAACACCCTTCAGCTCACCGTCCGTTTCAGTCGGGACATGGAGCTGATGGCGTCCCTGCAGAAACTGATACAGCGTAACTTGGAGGAAGCCAACTGCGATCTGTTAGCGCGGACAGCGAACCTGCTGAGCAATGCCCTCAAAGCCGGAGACGCCGATTTCATCTTGGAGAAAGCCGGTATCCGTTACCGGCATATCCTCATGGATGAGTTTCAGGACACGAGTCGTCTGCAATGGTCGGTGATCAACCGTCTGGTGCAGGATGTGTTAGCCGGTGAGGGACACACGATGCTCGTCGTGGGCGATATCAAACAGTCTATCTACCGCTGGAGAAACGGGGATTGGAAAATCATGTCCTCCCTCGGAACCGACGAGGCGCATTACGGGGCGCAGATCAACCGTGCCTTCCCGAACCTCACCCGTAACTACCGCAGCAGCGAGCAGGTGGTGAACTTCAACCTCTCGCTTTTTAAGCATATCATGGCGCATTACCCTTACGAGGAGGAGCAGGAGCTGATTCACGCTATCTACGATGAAGGGTTCACGCCCGAGACGCTCGACGAGTTCTATCAATCCGATAAGAAAAGAGGCGGATATGTCCGTTTCCGTGCGTTCCCCAAGGGCACCAAGGAGGAGCTGGCGTTCGATATGTTCGACCGGATGGAGGCGCTCTTGGCGAAAGGTGCCGAACCGTCCGACATGATGATCCTCGTGCGTGAGAAGAAAGAGGCAGCGCTTATCACCGACCTCAAGACGCAACTCGCTGAGGAGCAGTACCCCCTTCTGACGGCGGCACCGATGGTCTCGTCGGATAGTTTTCTGTTGGAGGCTTCGGAAGATGTGCAGACTATCCTTGCGGGACTGAAGATCCTTGTTCGGAACGATGAGGTGGCTGCGCAGTGGATAACTATGCGAACGGGCAAACCCGAACTCATCGAGCAGATCAAGAGCTGCGTCTCAGCCCGTACGCCACTCTACGAGGCCGTCTGCGAACTGATGCGACTGCTGCTGACCGATGCCGACGGACAGTACCACGGCACCGAGACGGCGTATATCAATAACCTCCTCGACCGTACCCGTGAGTATGTCAGCTCGTACGGCAGCCGTATGGAGGATTTTCTGGTCTATTGGGACGATACGATGCATTCGAAACCGATCCCTGCTTCGTCCACCGATGCGATTCGTATTCTGACCGTGCATGCTTCCAAGGGCTTGCAGGCACAGACACTCTTCGTGCCTTTCTGCACGTGGACCAAAGAGGCAGGCAGACATCCGCAGAAGATCTGGTGCGAAGTAGCGGAAGGCATAGGCGGCAATGACTATGTACCTGTGCCCGACGGCGCAGAGATGGCGGAGTCCGCTTACCGACCGGTCTATGACACCGAGCACCTGAACATGCGCATTGATAATATCAACATGCTCTACGTGGCGCTCACCCGTGCTGAGGATAATCTCTATGTCTCCACCTCGTACCCCGTCACCTCCAAAGGCGTCATGGGCACCTGCAACCATGTGGGACGGTATATCATGGACTATCTCGAAGCCGACGAGTACGAAGCAGGAACACCGGTCATTAAAGGACGAAGGACAAAGGACGAACGACAGCCCTTGCATGGACCAACGACTAACGACCAACTCTGCGAGGCAGAGATCTGGGCGAACAGCGACCAAGTGCGGTTCGTGCAGTCGCAGGAGGGTGCGCTCTATACCGATTACGGCGAGGAGGCGTACCGGCGTGTAGCCCGTATGGAAGAGGGAACGCTCTGCCATGAGATCTTCGCGCATCTAAGCAAAGCCGATGAGTTGGAACAGGTACTCGATGATTTTGCTACGCGAGGCGAGATAGCTTCTTCGGAGCAACGGAACGAACTGCGTACGCTTATCTCCTCCGCTTGGAAAGGCAATGACGAGATGCGGAATTGGTTCACGGCGCCTTGGCAACTCAAACTCGAGCAGGCGATCTATATTGACCGGCGTGAACTCCGTCCCGACCGTGTGATGATCAATCCCGATACCCACGAAGCGATCGTGCTGGACTATAAGTTCGGTCAATGGGAAGACAAATATATCCAACAAGTGCGTGACTACAAAGAGGCACTGCGTCGTATGGGCTACAACCCTGTGCGAGGCTACCTCTGGTTCGCGCGACAAAACAAACTGGTAGAAGTCCATGGATAGTTTCTTGCAACAAACAGCGCGCTCCATCATCGAGACGATCCCTTGGGAGCAACTGAGCCGCACGACCTTGGTGCTGCCCTCTCATCGTGCCGGTCTGGTGCTCAAGGACGAACTGCTGCGTCTGCAACAGGAGCGTCATGCGCAAGCCGTATGGGCACCGCAAGTACAGACCCTGCCGCAGTTGCAGGACGCACTCAGTCCCCTCTATGCCGAGGACGAGCTGTTCTCCATCGTGCGGCTCTATCAGATATACCGCACCCTCGAGACCGATCCGGGCAAACAGATGTCGCTCGATCACTTTTATAACTGGGGCAGGCAGATGGTGGCGGATTTCACGAATATAGACGCTTCGATGCCGGCATCCGAGGTGGAGAATTTCTTTGCGAACACGGTAGCCGCGCATGAGTTGAGCCGTTGGCAGTTGGATCCCGAGACGGAGGAAAGGCTTCGTTCGCTCGTCAATCCGCAGGCTTCTACGGCTACCCATGACTCCGTTAGGCATCAGTACGAACTGCTTTGGAGGCAGTTGTACGACTTGTATAAGACCTTGCGCCAACAGATGGAGGCGGAGCAGAAAGGGTACCCCGGTCTGCGCCAACGTGCCGTTATTGAGCATTGGAGCGACGAGAGCACGCAAGCCCTCGTGGCAGGACGGATGTATATCTTCGTCGGCTTCAATTATCTGCTGCCGGTGGAGAGGGAACTGATGACCCTGCTGCGTGATGCCGGACAGGCGCAGTTCTATTGGGACTTCGTGCCCGATTTCCAAACGAACGAGAAAGCCTTCTCCTTCGCTCAGATGAACAGTACCATCTTAGGTAGTGCCAACAAATCTCAAATTTCAAATCTCAAATCTCAAATAAATCTCATCTCCTGTTCTTCCCGTGAGGCGCAAGCACAGTACGTCCACCGGTGGTTGCAGGAGAACTACACCGCCCATGGGCAGAAAGTGGGAGTTGTCATTTGTGACGAGACGATGTTGGAGCCGGTGATCTACACCCTGCCTGCTATCACGCTGGAAGGCGATACCGAGCCCGAGCCGGTGAATATCACCAAAGGCTTCCCGCTGCGGAACACTGCCGTTTATGCCCGTGTGCTGTCTTGGCTCTCCGACCGTCAGAACGGCGACGCGGACGATCTCGTCACCACCGATCTTATCGATCGCCTGATAGCCGATACACTCAACACTCAACTTTCAACACTCAACACTCAACTTTCCTGGCAGGAACTGCTGATCTTGGAGTCTGAGTACCAAGTGCGGAAGATCGTTCATCAGATGCGTCTGTTGGTCGAGACCGGTCTGGGCGTGCCCTTCACGATGAGGCTGCTGAGGCTGCTGATGAGAAGAACGATGGAGAGCGTCACGATGCCGTTTCATGGTGAACCCGTGACGGATATTCAGGTCATGGGTGTGCTGGAGACACGATTATTGGATTTTGATAAGTTGCTGCTGCTGAACGTGGAGGAAGGCGTCATCCCGCAGCGACAGACCGACTGCTCGTTTATACCGTTCTATCTGCGCAAAGCGTGGCATATGCAGACACCCGACGAACGGGCTACGGTCTATGCCTATAACTTCTTTAGGCTCCTGAGCCGTGCCGGGGAAACGACGATCCTCTATTCCTCGGCAGACACCTCAGACGGCGGAAGGGGAATGTCCCGTTTTGTGATGCAGCTGCTCTATTCCTCGGAGTTCGAGATCACCCGTCAGACGCTGCAGGAATCCGCAGTCCTGACACCGATGGATACCTTCGACGCACCGCTGAAGACCGACTCGCTGCTCTTTATGCTGAAGATCGAGAACGGGGTGCTTCTGCGTTCGGACGGAAGACGGTACAGACTCTCACCCAGCGCACTCAATACCTATATATCCTGCCCGCGTAGTTTTCAGTTGCAGTACATCCTCGGACTCTGTCCGCAGGAGGAAGAAGAGGTGCTCTTTGCTGCCAACACACTCGGTTCGTTTGTGCATCATGCGATGGAGTTTATCTACCGCACCTATATGCATTGTGACAACCGTCAGCCGGTTCGTGTCACACCCGAAGCGATTGAAGCCGTTCGGACGGATGAGACGAAGATGCAGGCAGCGCTCATGGCGGCGTACGAGGCAATGAACGAAGAGCGAGCCGTTCGGCAACCTTCTGCCGAACCCTATATACCCGAATTCCACACCGGTGAGAATGTGATCATCAAGGGCTATGTCTCTAATATCTTGGAGCGTGACCGTGAGGACGCCAAGACAGGGTTGCAGATATACCTTCTGGAGCAGGAACGAACGTTCCCTGTGCGTATCGAGGGAATAGGAGAACTGCTTACCGGCGGTACCATTGACCGGCTTGATATATACGGTTCTCCGGGCAATGAACGGCTGCGTGTGGTGGATTATAAATCCGGTTCGTATAACGACACTACGCATGCTAAGAAAATGGCTTCCTCGTGGGAGGAGATGATGGTAGGCGAAGAAAAAGGCTACGTGCGTCAGACCTTGATCTACAGTCAGGCTGTCATGACCCATGACCATACGGGGCTTCCGATCGAGCCGAACCTCTATTTCTGCCGACGCAAACTGACGGATATAGAGACAACTATTGACGTGGAGGGCGAGACCGTTCGCGATTACCGTTCGATCGAGCAGCCTTTCATGGATGCCCTGCAGACAGAGATCCAACAACTCTTGCAGGCTACCGATTTCCCGCAATGCGAACCCGAACAGTGCCCTTCGTTCTGTCCCTT
>JAFXWI010000075.1 GCA_017542915.1 Paludibacteraceae bacterium | reverse complement strand
CCTGAAGTTTTGGTAAGGGTAATAACGTCATTATTGGGAACGGAGTACGTCATCGTAAGACCTTTTTCAGTTGGCTTAGCCCAATCTATAAAAGGTTGACCTTGATAATACTTGACCCCATTATTCACATAGAGAAAATATTCGGTACTTGGATCATAATACGTTCCGGGTTCAAAAATATCATCATGACAGTCTCTTACGATAGTGGCTTCTGTCAGTTCATCGCTTCCATTTAAGAATTTCAGTTCAGGAACCTCTCTTGTATCCGGTGCCACATCAAGAGTAAATACGATGGACTCTATTAGCGAGAAAGAAATCATTCCGTTTTCTTGGTTGGTGCAAGCCAGTTCTACAGACGATGCTGCCTCTCCCGACCACGTCAGTGTACACGTGTTATCATTATAGGACCATCCCTCTGACAAATATGCCGAGCCAACCAGGGAATAGCCTGAGTTACAGCCATTGCCGGTAATCACAATGCGCCTCAAGATATGGTCTTCCGGAGCGGTAAAAATAAGTGATCCTGCACTTCCGACACTTATCGAACCTCCGTTTTCCACATCACCACTCATAAAGCTGGAATTCCATGCCTCACCTACCGAAGCCGGCGCTTCAGCAGCGACTGTGATGTTTTTCACCGTTTGAGACAGGTTCACGTCTTGTACGGCTTCTCCATTCTCCTTTCCGACATTGATAGTTGCCATGTCTGTTACATCCCACGTGATACCCGAAGTAGGAGCCGGAGTAGTGGGAACAAACGTAAACACGATGGAAGTAATTTTATCAACAAACACATTATCCAAGACTACCGAATTAGCAGGTGTGCCTGCCCATGTTAAAGTCTTTTCCGTAAGATTCCATGCCCATTCACCGGAACTACGTCCAGAACCACCATTGGTGTTGACAACAATGCTCTGGAACTGACCTAATTCGGTAGAGAAAGTAAGTGTTCCTCCACCAGACAAGTCAATACTATAGTTATTTTGGGTACTGAAACTTGCATAAGATCCATCAATCATAGCAGATATGGCAGCTACGATACCTTTAAAATCTTTAACTGTTGCGTCATAATGGTCGTCGAAATATTCCTGATAGTATCCGCCGAAATTATAGTGCGTATATTGTGAGAGATAGATCTCTGCTAATTCTGCATCATTCGCAAAATCCCATGTAACCGGATCTTGGTTAACCGGATCTTGGTTAACCGGATCAACAGGCTCCGGCTCTTCTTCAGCTTCGAGGGTAAACACGATGGAGGTGATATTTTCGATGTATGCACTCTCCAAAACGATCGAATTGGTAGCATTACCAGACCATGTCACTGTACGTTGAGAAGCATTGAACTCCCATTCGCTCGGGGAATTCACATATCCGGATTCTGAATTAAAGTTGACAACAATGCTCAAGAATTGACTTGAAGCAGAAGAGAATGTAATTGTTCCACCATTGTATACACTGAGGCTTGTATTGCCCTGGTAGGTGTCAAAATTTGCACTAGATCCATCCTCTGTAGCAGATATAGTAGCAGTAACACCATCAATTGTACTAGTTTTGGGACCATCATTGTAGGAATTACAATTATTGTTGTAACAATTGTTGGTATACTCAGAGAGATATATGTCTGTCAGCCCATTTTCAGAATCCCACGTTACGGTTGTTGTCGGGATAGCTTCCACGGTAAACACAATGGAGGTAATGTTTCTAACAGACGCATCGGTCAAAACAACCGAATGGGTGGCATTGCCCGTCCAAGTTAAGGTGTTTTCACCACTAGTCCATCCTGTAGCATAGCCGGATTCTGTATGATTGATAACAATGCTGTGAATCTCATACAATCCGGAAGAGAAAGTGAGCGTTGCACCATTAGACACACTGAGGTCAGTACTGTTTTCGTAGGTGGAGAAACTTGCATCAGACCCATCAACCGTAGCAGAAATAGTGACTTTGACACCTTCAATCATTGCGGTTTTAGCGCCATCATTATATGAATGATAACTCTCATCCCAATAAAGGTTGGTGTACTCATTGAGACCAATGGATGTCAGTCCATTTCCTGCATTCCAAGTAATTGTAGTTGTAGTTGCCCAGGAACTGACGGTGAGCGCCAGGAGGGCAATCAATAGAGTAAATAATTTTCTCATAATGTTAGAGATTTGTTTGTTAATATTATGAGGGTTGTCCCCCGGTTAATTATTTTTGATTCGTTGTAAGTTTGCTATGCTATATTATTGCATGTAACTATTTTTTATCGGGCGTGCGCGCGGGTGATTTGGCGGCGTCGGACTTGTCGGACGAGAACAACTCCTCGATCATCTCCTTGGTAAAGTCTTTCGCTTCCTTATGGCGATGCTGCGAAACGGAGGATGATTCCTGTGTAGATTGATTGTCATTTTTCTTGTTTTCCATGCCCGAGTAAATAGCACAAAAAGCACCCGATTAAATTCGGGTGCAAAGGTAGTAGAATTTTCCGAAATTGCTTTTGCAAAAGCGGACAGAAATTTTACAAAATCGGACAAACTGACATTTTTCAGCCCTGTCCGCGTGTCAAACGGTAGTCCGAAGGGGACATTCCGACGTTCTGCGTGAAGGTTCTGGTGAAGGAACTATGGTCATCAAATCCGCAGCGGTTACCTATCTCCACGATAGGAATATCAAGGTTCTGCAGCAGCATTATTTTCGCCTGCTCCAGCTGAATACGCATGATATAGCGTTTGGCTCCTTCGCCCGTAAGGTACTGGAGTCTGCGGTTCAGGGTTTTGGGCGACATGCACATCTTATCGGCTATCTGCGTAACCGTGACCGTCTGATATTCCATCGCCTGCGTAACAGAGAGTATGAGTTTTTTGAGGAACTGTTTATCCTCTTGGGACAGATATTGTTCGGGTTGTTCGGGCTCGGGTTCCGGTTCAGGTGCCGGCGCCGGAGAGCGACGCGCTTCGTTGAGCTCCGTCATGACGGTACTCAGCAGTTCGTTGGTCTTGCTCTGGCGCTTGCGGAACCATATCAAACAGACGATAATAATGACGATCGCCCCTACTCCTGCCGCTATTCCGATCGCTACCAGCCGATGGTTCCGGCGGGTCAACTGCTCCTTCTCTTTCTCCAACTCGTCGCGTCCGAACTCGGCATTGAAGCGGGCTAACTGCTCTGCCGTAGCATGGGAGTAGAGGGAGTCCTTGAGGAGATGGTAGCGCTCCAGATGCATTCGCGCAGCGTCGGGGTTGGATTTATACAGGATTTCATATATCGCGCGCTGTGCGTACGCCTCGTTATACGGGTTGCCTATTCGCTGACATATCTCAATTGATTCACTCAGGTATTTGACCGCGTCGTCCAAGTGCCCCAAGTACCGCGCCGCCTGTCCTCGTTTATTGAGCGCGATAGCGAGCGAGAGCTGGTCTCCTGCCTCACGGAAATAGGGCACTACCTCCGCCAATATCTTCTCCGCCTCTTCATACCGCTCCATCGAGACAAGAATAGATGCCTTCTGGGTCTGACGCACCGCCATTTTGTAGTTGTTTCCGGTAGTAGCCTCTACCATACAGGCGGAGTCGGCATACAGGAGCGCCCGTTCCTTATGCTCGAGTCGGTTTTCGATCTCGCTTGCCATGCCGAAGATGACCGCCGTCCGTGAGGGGGGGGTATTCGCACGTTTTGCGTACGTGATAGCACGCAGGATATAGCCCTCCGCCTCCTCGGGGTTTCCCGCAGCCAGCAAGGTACCGGCGATCATATTCAGAGACGAACTCATCCGGTCGGGGTCGCCGCTTTCGCTATCCAGCCGGTAGCACCGGTGCATATAATGCAGCGCCTCGTCGTATTTGGACTGGCGCATAAAGGTTAGTCCCAACATAGCCAGATTATCGGAGATGGATTTCTCGTCCGCATACTCCATCAGTTCGAGCGCCCGCAGCAGATTTTTCTCCGCCAGCGTATATTCCTGCTCGGCATAATACCATTCGCCCGCCCAATACCACACGAGTGCCTTCATGGTGTCAAGCGGAGTAGCGGTGGTGAAGACCACCGGTTCGTCCATGAACTCCTCCTTGTCCATGTACGCAAAGAACTCCCGTGCCGTTTTCAGTCCGGGCTTATTGTCAAAGCGCTCCAGCAAGGTGTCTATCGGCTCCGGCTGCTTTTGGTCTGCCGCCATAGCAGACAGTATGCAGACAGAGAGGACAAGTAACGTAAACAGGTTTTTCATCAAATATTTCATGGTTGTTGATTAGAGGGGTTAGAGGGATTGGAGGATTTGGCAGAGCCAGGAATAGCAGCGCTCGGTGGAGGGGATAGAGAGTTTTTCTTGTGGCGAGTGTACACCGACCATCTGCGGACCGATAGAGACCATGTCGAGGTAGGGGTATTTCTCGAGGAAGAGTCCGCACTCGAGTCCGGCATGGATCGCCAGCACTTGCGGTTCGGACTTGAAGAGATCGACATACGCTTTTTTTGTTACTTCGAGCAGCGGCGAGTTGGGATTCGGTGCCCAGCCCGGATAGCCGTCTCCATGTGTCACCTCGTCGCAAGCCATCGAGAGGGCTTGCTCCACCGCCCATTTCAGGTGATGCTTGGCGGGTTCTTTAGACGAACGCTGGGAAGTGTTGACCTCGATATATCCGTCGCGCATCTTGATAGAGGCGAGGTTGGTGCTCGTCTCCACGAGTCCGGGCATCTCTTTCGACATCGCTATCATGCCGTGCGGGCACTCGCAGAGGGCCATGATGAGTCGATAGGCTTTGTCGGCAGGGATGAACGATTCGGGCAGGTCGCAAGTCTCGAGTTCGAGACGCATGTCTTTCTCCACTTCTCCGAAGACACCTTCCATCTGCGCTACGAAATGGTTCCACTCGATACGTATCTGCTCTTTGTAGTCCATCGGAATAGCGATGACGGCTTGCGCTTCGCGTGCGATCGCGTTGCGGAGGTTTCCGCCGTTGATGGACGCGAGTTGGATCTCCGTCTGCGGCCAGATACGCGCGAGGAACCACACGATGAGTTGGTTCGCATTCGCACGGCCTTTGTTGATATCATCGCCGGAGTGACCGCCAAGCAATCCGCTAACTGAAAGGCGGATTGCTATTGATGATTGATGATTGATAATTGATGATTGCTCATAGTGCATTTTGGCGAGGGTGTCGATACCACCGGCACAGCCGATGAAGATCTGGCCGTCGTCCTCGGAGTCGAGGTTGATGAGTCGTTTGGAGCGGAGCATACCATCTTGGAGCTTCATCGCGCCGGTGAGTCCCGTCTCCTCATCGACCGTGAAGAGACACTCGATAGCGGGGTGTTGAAGTTCAGGGTCGGTGATCGCCGCCAAAGCCATACTGATACCTATACCGTCATCTGCGCCAAGGGTGGTACCTTTGGCTTTGAGCCATTCGCCGTCGATCCAGGTCTCAATCGGATCGTTGAGGAAGTCATGCTGTACATGTCCGTCTTTCTCGGCGACCATGTCCATATGGGCTTGTAGGATGACGCCTTCATGGGATTCATATCCCGGCGTAGCGGGTACACGCATGATGACATTCATGGCTTCGTCCGCCACATATTCGATACCGTGAGCGGCTGCGAAATCGCACAGCCATTTACTGATTTGTTCCTCATGTTTCGAGGGTCGCGGTACTTTGCAGATCTCCGCGAAGATGTCAAAGACATTTTTGTAATTTACCATTTGTTCATTTACCATTTGGTCATTTATTTAGTTATTTAATCATTTAGCAATTTGTTTTGCTTAAGACGCTTCAATTGTCTGTTAAAGCGTATATGGAAGAGGACGGCAGGAATGGCGAGGGCGATGATGAACGCCAGCCACATTCCTTTGGCGCCAAGCCCTAATGTACAAAGGGACGATGTACGATGTACGAAGGGAAGGGGGTAGTAGAATGTTAAGTACAGTCCCAGCGGCAGGGCGATGCCGATATACGAGAAGAGCGCGATGCGCATAGGTACGCGCACGTCTTGTATACCACGCAGCATGGCTGCACCGACACACTGGAGTCCGTCGGCATATTGAAACAGCCCACCGATGAATAAGAGCGTCGAAGCGATAGGAATAACTTCGGGGTCGTCGGTGAAGATATACGGGATATAGTTTCGTCCGAAGATCATGATAGCCGCACCGATGGTGTTCATCAGCAGGCATAGATGAATAGAGGCACGACTTGCCATCCGCACCGCTTGCAGGTCGCCCTTGCCTAACTGATGCGAGACGCGGATAGTGGTTGCGGAACCGATACCGAGGGCGAGCATGAAGGTTAAGTCGCACATCTGGTTGGCGATGTGATGGGCAGCCAAAGCCTCTTTG
>JAFXWI010000074.1 GCA_017542915.1 Paludibacteraceae bacterium | reverse complement strand
GCCTTACGCGGAATAGAAGGGTATAGCCATTTGTGGCTGATTTGGGGCTTCTCCAAAGTGGATTCGTGGTCCCCTACGGTTAGACCACCGCGTTTAGGTGGTAACATCAGGATGGGCGTGTTCGCTACGCGAAGTCCTTTTCGCCCGAACCCGTTAGGCCTCAGTAGTGTGCGTCTGATCGGGATAGAGAACGGAGACCTTATCGTCAGCGGAGCCGACCTGTTGGACGGAACGCCGATATATGATATAAAGCCGTATTTGAGTTTTAGCGACAGTCATCCGGATGCGAAAAACGGGTTTGCAGAGGAGACAAAAGACTATCAATTGGAAGTCAAATGGCAGGTAGATGGTACTACAAGCATAGCGGAAGATAAGCGGTATGGTCTAGGATTACCTCGTGATACTAAGGATGCAATCACGTATATACTGGCTCAAGACCCGCGTCCGGCTTACCAAGATGATCCTGAAAGGGAGTACAAAATGGATTATGACGGCTATACTATCACTTTTTCGGTAAAAAAGCAAGTAGTAGTGGTAAAAAAGATAGAAAAAACGTAAAAATAGCATTTTTTATCAAAAAAATGGTTCACGCGCTTGCATATATGCGAAAAAAGTTGTAAATTTGCAGCCAATTTAAGAATGATAGCCATGAAAAAATCTATTCTGACATCTCTCGTTATTGTTTTGCTCGCGAGTGCGGGCGTTGTTTGCGCGTCTAATGTGGGCGTTCCGGCGGAATGCGAAGACGTCATGCTACAGGCGTTCTATTGGGATAGCTACAAGACCAAGACGAGTACGGATAGCAAGTTCGGTCGTACGAAATGGATCGATCTGCTCAAGGATACCGCAGCCATCAATGCGAATTTTGATGTGGTGTGGTTTCCTCCGAGTGCCGGTCCGACGGGTTGCGGCGTGGGTTATTCTGCAAAGCAGTATAGTAACCAAGAGAGCGATTGGGGAACCCAAACGACGTTGAACAAACTTATTACGGCATTGCATAAAGGCAATACGAAAGTGTTGGCGGATGTGGTGTTGAATCATCGGGGTAACTATAACTCATGGTGTAATTTCTTTACCGATAATTTTGGAAGTTATGGTACGTTTACTTTGACGCAGAAAGAGATTTGCCGTAATGACGAGTGTTTTACGGATGCGAAATCGTCGTGTTACGGAGCATCTACGTCGGAGCGTGGAGCGTACGATACCGGAAATAATTTCGATGGAGCGCGTGACTTGGATCACGCGAGCGAGGTTGTGCAGAACTGGTCGAAGGCTTATACACAATGGTTGCTGAACACGATGAAGTACGACGGATTTAGGTACGACATGACCTTGGGTTTTCATGGTCGGTATCTGAAGATGTACAACGAGGCGGCGCAACCGTATATGTCGGTTTCGGAGCTGTGGGAGAGTATAAGCCGTCAGAAACAACATCTGCAGGAGTGTGACTCGAACACGATGATCTTTGATTTTCAGGCGAAATACTCGATGAAAGGTATTGTGACCGGTTCGTACGGCAAGTTGAATATGAACAAGACGTTTGAGGGTTTGCGCAAGCATGGCTTGGAGCGTTATTCGGTGACGTTCATCGATAACCACGATACGTTTGACCGTGGTGGCGCTTATGGAGATAACCAGTTTACTCCGAGTACGGATTTGTCGAGTGCTACGAATAAGGATTATGTGTTGCAGGCAAGTGCGTATATGCTGATGATGCCGGGTGTGCCGTGTGTGTTCTATCCGCATTGGGTAAGTTACAAGGACGAGATCAATGAGTTGATAGCCGTTCGCAAACAGGCAGGAATCCACAGTCAGTCGCAAGTGTTGGCAGAGGAAAGTGGTCAGTATAAGTACCATGCTACTATCCAAGGTCATCGCGGAAAAGTGATTGTGCGTGTGGGCAAATACCGCAGTACGACACTGCCGGAGGGATATGAAGTAGCGGTAGAAGGCGGCGATAGAGGCGCTTATACGGTGTATATCCAGATGGAGGAGAAGGGGATAGAAAACCCCTCCCTGACTCGCACCGCAAAGGAAGGAAAGAAGTTCCTCAAGGATGGAAAGCTATATTTGATGTACGAAGGACAGATGTACGATGTACAAGGGAGAAGAATTAATTGATAATTAAAAATTGAAAATTAAGAATTAAAAATTGACATTTGATATTTAAATTACCATCTAATATATGAAAAAAACAATGTTGTGGATGCTGTTGATGTGTGCAGGGATGGCGCAAGCAGCAGGTTATGGAATCTTGGTGAACGGCACAACGTATTTTGCCGCAGAGTACCGAGGAAAAGACAGCATGACGGGTACTTATGACGAGTATCTGGCGCATGTGAAAGTGCAGAACGGCGATTATCTACAGCTGTACGATGTGGATTATGAGGCAGCTTGGGTGGTTGATCTGGACACGTATTCAGTAGCTGGTTTTACGAAAGGAACCGATCGATATACCGCAAGCGTGACCGGATGTTATGATTTCTATATCAAGCTCAAGTACGGCGAAGATCAGTTGTATATCGGCGAGGGAAGTGGATGCGGCGATGGAGAAGATATTCACGATATCTATAAGGGAGCCGTTCCTCATCAATGTGAGGCTGTGATGATGCAGGCGTTCTACAACGAGTCGTATAGTGCTACAGCTCCGGGTGTGAGTGAGTACGGCAATACCAAATGGACGACTCTGACGCCGCAGGCAGCTGAAATAGGCGCGTATTTTGATTATGTATGGTTGCCGCCAAGTGCTAATGGAGACGGAATGGGTTATCACCCGAAGCAATACAGCAACCAGAGTTCGAACTGGGGAACGCGTGCTGAGTTGGATGCGCTGATTAGTGCGTTGCATGCTAACGGATGTAAAGTGGTAGCAGATATCGTGATTAACCACTGTACGGGTTGGTCGAGTTGGTGTGACTTCCCGACGATGGATTTTGGCGAGTACGGAGTTTTCCATCCGGATGCAAGTTATATTTGCCAGAACGACGAGGTGAACCTCAATCCCGATGCAGGCGAATGTTACGGAGCTGCTACGGGTAATATGGATGATGGCGAGAATTGGGATGGCGCGCGTGACTGGGCGCATGATAATGTATATGTGCAGGAGATGTTTATCGCTTACCTGAAATGGATGCGTAATGTGATGCACTATGACGGTTTCCGTTACGACAAAGGCGACGGTTTCAATAACTGGCATCACTATAACTACAATAAAAACGCGAAGCCGGAGATTGCCTTCATGGAGTGCTATGCCGGAACGGATCAGATATGGTCTCGTATCCAAGGTGCGCAGTATGACTTGATGGGCTTGGATTTCGATCTCAAATGGCATGTATTCAATTCGTTTGCAGGCTGGGATTACAGCCGTGGCCGGGGTGATTGTATCATGAGCCGCGGCAACGGCCGTCATTCGGTAACGTTCATTGAGAGCCATGACTGGTTCTTGAGACCGGATAACGAGAATGAGTTTGGTGGTCGCGGTAACTCGATGACTCCTGCTTTGAAGGCTCGTCTGATGCAGGCAAACGCTTTCCTGCTGTCGATGCCGGGTGTGCCGTGTGTGTTCTATCCGCATTGGAAGAAATACAAAGAGGACCTGAAGCCGATGATCTTAGCTCGTAAATGGGCAGGCGTTCATAGCGAGAGTGAGGTGAAAGATGAGTACTCAACGGTTACGGGTTATCAGGCAACGGTTGTGGGTAAACACGGCTGGTTGATTCTGTGCTTGGGCGATAAGACCGGTCAGACGTTCCAAGGGTTCACCTTGGCAGCCAGCAACTATAGCACCCAAGAGGGACATAACGAGAGTTTTGAGATCTGGGTGTTGAGCGATCAGCCGAGACCGACGGGTATTGAGGAGGCGAAAGACGAAGGGTTAAAGGCGAAAGGACAGAAGTTCCTCAAGGACGGAAAACTGTTGATCCGTATGGGTGAGAATGTATATGATATGATGGGAAATAGCATAAAATAAAAGATACGATGAAAAAGATTAGTGTGATTTGGATGATGCTGCTGTGTGCAACGATGTCGTGGGCAGCAAGTTATGGAATTTTGGTGAACGGCAAGATGTATTTTGCTGCTACGTATGAAGGACCGGATCCTTATGGAGAGGGTTTTGAGCAGTATTTGTCTCATGTTCAGATTGCTAATGGCGATAAAGTTCAGTTGTATGATGCAGAGAACAAAGCTGCATGGGCTGTGGATCTGAATACGTCTTCGGTAACCGGCTTTACGCGCAACGGCGATCATTATGATGCAACGGTTAGCGGTTGCTATGACTTCTATATCAAGCTCAAGTACGAGGCTGATCAGTTGTATATCGGTCCGGGCTCTAATTGCGGCGAAGGTCAGGATATCAGCGGCGGCGGAGAGATAGACCCGGGTTATAGCGGCTCAGCTCCGGCACAATGTCCGGATGTGATGCTGCAGGCGTTCTACTGGAACAGTACTGATGGAACTACAGGAAACGGTTACGGTCGTACTAAATGGTTGGATTATGTCAATGGTACGAACGGTTCGTCCGCTGAGGAGATGGGTCTGTGGTTTGACCTTGTATGGATACCATCCGTGAGTGCCGGAGATGGTTTGGGTTACCATCCGACCAATTACGGCAAGTTGGACAGTGGCCGCGGAACGAAGCAGAAACTGCTGCAAGTGATTAATACCCTTCATCAGAACGGAGCACGCGTGGTAGCAGATATCGTCATCAATCATGCTGACGCTCAAGAGGGATGGTGTAATTTTAAGAGTTATACCTTTGGTAGTTATGGTACGTTTACGCCGGATGGCTCGTATATTTGCAATACGGATGAGATGAACACGAGTGCCCCGACTACGGCTTGCCGTGGTTATGCAGTGGGCAATGCGGATGACGGTTATGGAGACGAGGCAAACTACGCTGCTTCGCGTGACTGGGATCATACGAATCCGGAGGTAAATGCCATGTTCAAGGCATACTTGAAATGGTTGCGTAACGAGATTAAGATAGATGGTTTCCGCTATGACTACTGCAAGGGTTATCATAACTCGCATATCAACGATTACAATCGTGCAGCTGAGGCTTATTTCTCGGTTATGGAGTACTGGGATGGTAATGTAAACACGCTTCAGAGTCGTTTGACAGACGCTGGTTGGAACACCACGACCTTTGACTTTGCTACCAAATATACGGCATTTAATGATGGTATTGCTGCGGAAAACTACTACAAACTGAAGGGAGCAGGTCTTCCGGGAGCAGGCAAGAGCCGTTATGCTGTTACTTTTGTGGATAGTCATGATAGTTTCCAGCGTGACAATAATGAGTTGTGCGGCGAAGGAAACTCGATGACTCTCTGCCGTGACAAAGTGCTGCAATGCAATGCGTATATGCTGTCAATGCCGGGTGTGCCTTGTGTTTTCTGGCCTCACTGGGTAACGTTCAAGGACGAGATCAAGGCGATGATCAACGCCCGTTATAAAACAGGCGTTCATAGCGAGAGTAGTGTGAACGATGAAGCGGGTAATGGTTATTACAAAGCTACTATCTATGGTAAGAACGGTGAGATTCGTCTGCTCTTAGGTCCGAACTCGGGCTATAATACCACACCGCAGGGTTATACCTTGGCAGTGAAGGGAACCAACTACGGTGTATATTATAAGACCACGAGCGCGCGCGGGGATAAAGATAAGGAGCGTCAGCCGATTGTGGAAGGGGTAGAGCAGCCCTCCGACTCCTCCCTGAAGGGAAGAGGGGAAAAGTTCATCGAGAATGGTAAACTATATATCCGTTGCGGCGAGCACGTATATGATATCATGGGAAAAACTATTAAATAATTAACATTTAAATTTTTAATACAATGAAAAAGATTTTAAGTTTATTGGCTGCGGTGGTATGTGCAGCAGGACTAATGGCAGAGTGTCAGGACGGACCGTACGCCCTATATGTGAATGGTGCTTCCGTTTACACGTTTGAAGATGCGGGAATGTCCCCCGATCAGCTTCCGCAGTTACACGCAGTAGCCGCCCTTAAGCAGGGCGACAAAGTGGAATTCTGCAACACCTCCTGCGATGCCAAATGGTTCCCGCAGAACATAGAGACAGGCGGCGATGTAGATGGTAGCGGCAATTTTACGATTACATCCGGTGTCTCGGCTATATGCAACGTAGCAGGTTGCTATAACTTCTGGTGGAAGAAACAGGCAAACGACGACAAGGTGTATATCGGTACTGACGGTGACTGCTCCGGCGGCAGTCAAGGCGGTGGTGACAATCCCGGCGGTCAAGGCGGCGGAGATCCGGTAGAAGACGAGGATGTGAACTACTATGCTATCGGTTGGATCAACGGAGCAGACCACGGAGAGAGTGCTTATGATGTTTATGAGGATGAGTACCTGTTCGTGGACGGTAAACTGATGATCGATTGCAGGATGGGTAGTTATATCTGTATCAAAGACCATCTGGGTAACTTCTATCGTTCCAAAACTCCGACCACCATACAAGATACCCAAGTGACCCTTGACTGGCAAAACGGATGGGCAGGTGGTGAGAAATGGGCTATCCCCGAGGGCGTGAACTATATCATCATCCGCAGCGCGGCTTGCAAAGGACAGATTAAATTAGAGCGCGTGGACAAAGCGACTTTTGATGCGTACCACTATGGTAGCAAACAAGGCGTGGAGAATGTACAAGGAGACAAGGGAAAAAGCTACAAGATGATTATTGACGGTCAGTTGCGAATCATTCGCGGTGACAAGATGTTTGATGCGACGGGAAAAGAAGTTAAATAAAGGCTAAAGGTAAAAATGATTATCTCTCGAGATTGGACCGACATTGGACCGACATTGGACCGAGAACGGACCGATGAAGACGAGGAAAATTGAAAAATAAATAATTTATGCGCAAGTTGTTTTTAGGCCTGATTGGTTGTTTTGTGCTTGCATTGGGTACAGAGGCAGCCAATTGGAATGATGTAAAGGATGTCACTCCTATTGAGAAACAGCGCCCTGCCGGGGTAAGTAATGGTATTTATTACGGAGCGGATGGTACTTCCGTCACACTCTGTACGTATGCTGCCAGCAAGACTCAGTCGGCTAAGCGTGTGTTCCTCTTGGGCGACATGACCGATTGGAAACTGAGTGCGGACTATCAGCTGTACAAAGATGGTAACTATTTCTGGATCACGCTGACCGGACTGACTCCCGGACAGGAGTACCGTTATCAGTATGCGGTAGAGCGTGCGGACGGTGTGAAGAAGCAGATCTCGGATCTGTATTCCGAGAAAGTGCTGCATCCGGATGACCAGTACGAGCCGAAGGCGGTTGATCCGAACTTGTTGGATTATCCGACAGGCAAGGGAGCTGACGGTTATGTGACGGTTATTCAGCCGGGCAAGCCGAAGTACCAGTGGTCAGATGCTACGCTCAATTTCCAGCGGCCGAATAAGAACAACTTGGTGATCTATGAGTTGTGGATTTACGACTATACGACAGGTAGCAACGGCTATGGAGGATCGCTCAAGGGTCTGATGAAGCGTTTGGATTATATCCAAAACCTTGGTGTGAACGCGATTGAGTTGATGCCTATTTGTGAGTTTGACGGTAATTATAACTGGGGTTATTCGCCGAATCACTATTTTGCACCGGACAGAGCATACGGATCGGAGACGATGTACAAGGAGTTCATCGACGAATGCCATAAACGCGGCATTGCGGTGATCCTCGACATGGTGTTTAACCACGCTACGGGTTTGAACCCGATGAATAAGCTTTATCCGTACGGAACGGACTTGGCAGACAACCCTTGGTTTAACGTCACAGCTCCTCACTCGGATAATGTGTATGAGGATTGGAACCATGGTTTTGAGCCTGCACATGAGATGTTCATCCGTGCGTTAAAGTACTGGTTGACAGAGTATAAGGTGGACGGTTTCCGTTTGGACTTGAGTCATGGCCTTTGTTCGGACAAGCCGAATACGTCTGTGGGTAACCTCAAGGACTATTACGACAAGAGTATCAAGGCTGTGTCTCCGACGGCGTATATGATCTGCGAGCATTGGGGTGGTAATATGGGCACCGAGCGTCCGCAATTAATCAGTTATGGCATGCAGTGTTGGAACAACACTACGAATGCTTATTGCCAGACGGCGATGGGTTGGCTCAAGGACGGTGACGGTTTTGGTGAAGCCAACAGGGACGGTTATGTGTCCTATTGTGAGAGTCACGATGAGGAACGAATGCAGTATAAGTGTAAGAAATATGGTAATGGCGATCTTCAGACCAATACCGCTGCTCGTCTGGCGCGTGTGCCGGAGAACGTAGCTTTCAACGTGCTGCTTAATGGCTCGCATATGCTGTGGATGTGGGAGGAGGTCGGTTATGATTTCTCAATCAACAGCGATGTGGATCATCCGGATGCTGAGAACACGAACTATCGTTGCAATAAGAAACCGAGACCGGAGATCCGCGGTTACTTCACGAATGCGAACCGCGTAGCAGCGTTTACCAAGTGTGCTCAGGTGATCACGCTTCGTACGCAACTGATGCCGGAAGTGTTTGAAGGCAATCCGACGAGTCAAAACATCAGTTCCGGTAACAAACTGCGTAAGATCCAATGGGGTAGCAATGTGTTTGCTGCTGCTAACTTTGATGTAACGACTAATCAGGCGGTGACTTTGCCTTCGGGTACGTGGTACGATTATCTGAATGGAGCTACGCAGGCATCGGGTACATATACCCTTGCTCCGGGTGAGTTGAAAGTGTTTACCGGCACACCTGTGATTGCTCCGACGTTCTCGAACATCCAGAAACGTGACCACACAGGGATTGAGTTAACTCCCTCTGAGTCCTTCTCCAAAGGACAGAAGATCCTGCGTGACGGACAGATACTGATCCTGCGTGGTGAGAAAGTGTATAACCTGCAGGGACAAGAGGTTCGTTGAGTTGTTAAACCGTTAAACAGTAAGCATTTTGTATATAGCGATTGCGGGCAATATTGGAGCAGGAAAGACCACGCTGACGAAGATGTTAGCGAAGTACTACGGATGGGAACCGCGCTTTGAGAGCGTGAGTTTCAATCCGTATCTGGAGGATTACTATACGGATATCAACCGTTGGGCGTTCTGTTTGGAGACGTATTTTCTAAAGGAGCGTTTCAAGGATATGTTGGTCGTTCAGAAAGCGAGTCACACGATCGTACAGGATCGCTCTATCTTCGAAGGCGTCTATGTGTTTGTGCGTAATAACTACGAGCGAGGCGACCTCAGTCAACGTGATTTTGAGACCTTCATGGAGTTATTCGATCTGATGAAATCGCAGATGAAAATGCCGGATATGATGATCTACTTGCGCAAATCAGTTCCGGCACTCATTGCCCAGATACAGAAGCGCGGACGCGACTATGAGCAGTCCATGCAGATAGATTATCTGAAAGATCTGAACGACAAATACGAGGATTTCATCTTCCATAAGTACGAGGGTAGAGTGTTAGTTATCGAATCCGATGGAATGGATTTTGAGAATAACCCCGAGGACTTCCGTAAAGTCATCGATCGCGTAGATGCAGAGCTGTTTGGACTCTTTAGCGAAAATAACTGGAATAATAACCAATAATCCCCCTCAATCGGCAAAGGGGTCCCCGACGGGCGCTAACGGAGTGCACCCGGTGGGGAGAGCGGAGGCATCGGTTGCCCGTTTATTTAGCGGAGCGGTATAAACCAATGCACACCGATTGCCGAACGCGACATGCATATTGCAGTAGCCGGAAACATTGGGTGTGGTAAGACCACCCTCACCAACATGTTAGCCAAACATTATGGCTGGGAACCTCGTTTTGAGAGCGTGGAGTATAACCCGTATCTGTCGGATTTCTATGCCGATATGGCGCGGTGGTCCTTCAATCTTCAGATCTATTTCCTGAACAAGCGTTTCAAAGACGTGGTGGAAATAGGTCAATCGGATAAGTACATCATTCAGGATCGTACTATCTACGAGGATGCGCGTATTTTTGCGCCTAATCTCCATGATCAGGGAATGATGTCTGACCGCGATTTTGAGAACTATCAGGACTTGTTTGACCTGATGATGTCGCTGGTGAAGATGCCGGATCTTCTTATTTATGTCCGTGCATCCATTCCGACCTTGGTAGCTCAGATCCAGAAACGTGCCCGTGGATACGAGCAGTCTATGAAACTGGATTATTTGCAGGGTCTGAACGATAAATACGAGAACTGGATCAAGGATTATAAAGGCAAGCTGCTGATTGTAGAGGGTGACAAGATCAAGTTCGGCGATAACCCGGAGGACTTCCGTTGGGTAACCGACCGTATTGATGCCGAGCTCTTCGGTCTCTTCCCCTTCGAATCCGAAGCGACGACCGGTAAGGAGATTTGATTCCATTGATCAGGATAGCAAAGAGTTAACATGGACAATACCATTCTGTTGGAGAATGAATCGGTGCTCCGCCTCACAGAAATGCTGGGGGAGGCGAAGCATGTGGTGATTGTGACCCATATGGGTCCCGATGGTGACGCGATGGGCTCTTCTCTCGCGTGGAAACATTATTTGTGTTCGGCTTTTGAGGCAAGCAATCTGTCTGCAGAGCGGTCTGTGGATGTCATCGTGCCGAATGCTTTTCCGTCCTTTTTCAATTGGATGCCGGGAGCAGGTGAGGTACATGTGTACGAGAACGAGACGGCTGTATGCGACCGGATCATCGAAGCAGCGGATCTGTTCCTGTGTACCGATTTCAATGACCCCAAACGCATAGGACCAGTTGGAGAGAAGATGCTTGCCAACGCTTGTCCCAAAGCCGTGATTGATCATCACCTGCCGGACAAACCGATCGATTGGTCAGAAGTGGTGTTCTCTTTCCCCGGCAGCCCTTCTGCTTCGGAGATCGTGTATCGGATCATGAAAGCGATCAGTTCTCAATCGTCTTTCTTCGGCTCGCTGTCCTGCGAAGAGGCTACCTGTATCTATACCGGCATGATGACGGATACCGGTAATTTCTCTTTCAATTCGAATCATCCGGAGATGTATGAGATCGTGGCGGAATTAGTGCGTGCGGGAGTGGACAAGGATGCGGTCTATAACGCTGTCTTCAACCAGCATTCGGAGAACCGGATGCGTTTATGGGGATACGCGTTGTACCGTAAGATGAAGATTTATCCGGAGTACCACGCTGCGCTGATGGTGTTAGACGCGGATGAGTTAGATAAGTATAAGTACCAAGTGGGCGATACGGAGGGATTGGTGAATATGCCGTTGCAGATCTCCGATGTGTATTACTCCGTTTTTATACGCGAGGAGCGCGCCAAGCCCGGCACGCCCCATAGTCGCATCCGTCTCTCGTTCCGTTCGCAGGGAGACAGACCGGTGAATATGTTTGCGCATGAGATCTTCCGTGGTGGCGGTCATGCCAACGCTTCCGGTGGTGAGTTGTACGGAACCGTGGGGCAAGCCGTTCGTATGTTTGAGCGGAATATGGGTAAGTACCTCAAGCGCGATTAGTTTTCGTTTCTTTTATTCTGTTTTAGGTGTCTTGGCGGACTTGTCTGCCTTGGGTTGCTTGATCTTTTGGCTGAGGAATAATCCCGGCAGGAAGGTCTTGATAGCTCCATCTATAGTAGGCATGAAGAAATAAAGTGCCACCGGTTTCCACGGGTTTCTCTTCGCCTGTACATTATATTCGCGCGGAGCTTCTCCCGGTTTCTTGGGGTTGCTCTTGGGCAGCAGTTTATTGCCGATATGCGTGATGGTATTCGCATTCTGCGTAACGAGCTTAAAGGGCACATTATCTTCCTTATGCACCTCCACTTCCAAGCCGTGGTACAACATCTTGAAGGTACCAGCTGCTCTGTCTCGGTCTCCTTTGTACTGCGTTTCGAGGATGTCCACCGGCACGTCGAACGAGATACCGACTAACGGACGGACGAAAGAGTTCAATATGTTGGCGTTCAAACGAGTAGCCTTGAGGCTGATAGCGAAGGTGTTGTCTGCATCCATGGTCATGTCGAAAGCAGCTTCCGCTTTGCCGGTTCCCAATGGTCCGCCGCCTTTAAAATGCATGGTTTGTCCCTTGCGGTTGGTGATATTGGTGACAGTTGCGCTGAGGTCGCCTAAGGTCAGGTGACCGTTATTGATATCCGTGCTGGAGAGGTCGATGTTCATCTTTTTGATGACCGCGTCAGCTCGGTTGATGCGGAAGACGGTCGGAATAGCCATCAGCGGCTCCTGAGGCATAACAAAGGGTCGTACTGGCTTGTGACGAGCGTCACGGAAGATGTCCATTTCGCTGACCACTACGTTTAGGCGGTCAAGCGTCCAATCTTTCGCCAACGCTTTGCGGAACGGATTGAAAGGCGAAGTGCTGACGCTGTCGATCTGCATGCTTATCCATGTGACAGGTTCCTTGAGGTAGTCGCCTAATTTCTTCTTTTCGAGGGTGTTTTCGAGATGTGTCTTACCTACGAACAACGGTCCTTGATCATGATGCTCGATGCTGTTTACATCAATGCGCATGAGTCCGTCCGGCGTGATAATGGAGGCGGATTGCATGAAGAAACTATAGACGGAGTCGTTAAAACAGATATTTTTCTCTTCATCGTACGTGATGTCATTGAGTGCAAGGGAGCAGTCGCTGAGGCTGACGTTCAAACGGGTCTTGACGTTACGCAGGGTCAAAGAAGCATTGTTGATAGCGAAATGCTGTAAGATTGCTTCGTCCAGTTTGAGTTGAAGGGTTTTGTCTTTCTTCTTGCTGCCGGACGGGAAGGAGAGCTCGGGCTTCCGGTCATCCATCCAGATCTCGACCTGCGGCTGCTGGATGCTTGCTTTCTCAATGAGTATCTCAGGTTGCAACAGCATGTTGTGAGACAAAGGACCGATCTCTATGCCTTTTACGCGGATGTCGGAGCCTGGCACTTTGGGCGTCTGTTCGTCCGCCGAGCAGTATTGCATGCGAGTGGCGCCAATGGTCAGGTTGCCGGTATTGACAAAGTCAATATTGCTCGTTGTGATGTTGGTACGCCCGTCCGGCAGGAGGATGGAGACGGATGCTACTGCTACGTGGTAGATGGAGTCGAAAGTGAAGGCGTTGTTCTCAAAAGCGAGATCATGCGCCTCAAAAGAGCATTTGTCGGTAGCTACATCGAGGCTGGTATGAATACTATGCAGTTTCAGAGAAGCCTCTTCGAGGAACAAGTCCCGCAACGCAACACGCTTGAGCGGAAAAGTCTTGGGAGCACGGGTTGTGTCTTTCGGGATAGTAGGGAAAGAGCGTTCCGGATGCTCCTCATCCATCCAAATCTCCACTATCGGACGAACGATATGTAACTCATGCAGGATGGCTTTTTTTCTGAGGAGTCGTAATAGATAGAGACCGTTGAGTTCAACACTCTCCACGTGGATCTCTGCTCCCGGGGCGATGGAATCGGTGGGAGCCGGTTCACCGCGATAGGAGAAACGCAGATCGTTCGCTGTAGCGGAAATCTGGAGAATACTGACCTCAATCGAACCGCACGAAGCCTCTATGTCCGGCAAGGTGCTCAGCACTTTGTTTACCTCACGAGTGACGTAGCGCGAAAGGATGGCGCTTACGCTGCTGTAACTAACAATAACGAATCCCAGCACGACCGCCAGAATTAAAACAGTTGTTTTGCGTCCGAGTCTCATGATATAAATTGTTCTAATTTGGCGCAAAGATACTAAAATTTGTTGAGATACACAAATTTTTTTGTACTTTTTACCTTTATAAGTGCATTTTATTTGCATATGTCATTTTTTTGTTGTATTTTTGCATCAAAATTGAATCATTATGACAGTATTGGACAATCTTGCCGCTCTTCGCGGATTGATGCGTGAGAACGGGTTATCAGCTTATGTTGTGCCGGGTAATGACCCGCACGCGAGTGAATATATGGCATCGCATTGGTGTGAGATGCAGTGGTTATCGGGCTTCCAAGGAGAGAGCGGAACGGTCGTTGTGACGATGGATCGTGCGTTACTCTGGACGGACAGCCGGTATTACCTGCAGGCAGGTATCGAGCTCAAAGGCAGTTCGATTGAGTTGATGCGTGAGTCGGATGTGGACTGCCCGAGTGTGGTAGATTGGTTGTGCGAGCATGTGGAGGGACTCGTGGGAGTCAATCCCGAGATGTTCAGCGTCAACGATTTTGCGGAGTGGAGTGAGAAAGTAAGCTTGAAATCCGTTGATCTGATCAAGCCTCTTTGGACGGAAGGTCGTCCGGCTATTCCTGCGGACAAACTCTATCCGTACAGTGCAGACTTCGCCGGTGAGACGGTGGAGAGTAAGATTGCGCGGATGCGTGAGCAACTCGCCAAGAAGAAAGCTGATGCAATGATCGTCAGTGCGTTGGATGAGATCGCTTGGCTGCTCAATATCCGCGGAAACGATGTGGAGTACAACCCCGTAGTGATCTCTTATCTCGTACTCGAGGCCGATAGATGTACGCTCTTTGTGGACCACGCGAAGCTGGATTCAGCAGCGCAGAACTACCTTGATTTTAATCGTATTGACGTGCAGCCGTACGAGGCGGTGTTTGAATATATCCGCTCTCTGAACGGAACGGTGTTGTACGATGGAGCCAAGGTCAATGAGGCGCTCTTTGAAGCTATTCCCGAGGGATGCAAGAAGATCAACACCAAATCGCCTATTCTCATTGACAAGGCGAAGAAGAACGCCGTGGAGTTGGAAGGTGAGCGGATCGCTATGCGTCAGGATGCTGCGGCTTTGACTCGGTTCTTCAAGTGGCTCGAAGAGGAAGCGTTTGCCAATGGACAGACGCAGACCGAGTGGAACCTGATGGAGAAACTGCATGATTTCCGCGCTAAGGGCGAGAATTTCGTGGAGGAGAGCTTCGGTACGATAGCCGGTTACAAAGGCAACGGAGCAATAGTCCATTATGCTGCAACGAAAGAGAATTGTGCAGAAGTCAAGCCGGAGGGTATGTTGCTGCTCGATAGCGGTGGTCAGTATCTGGACGGAACGACGGATATCACGCGTACCGTTTGGCTTGGAGGACGCATTCCGCAGCAGGCTAAACTCGATTATACTTATGTGCTCAAGGGACATATAGCCTTGCAGCGTGCGCGTTTCCCGAAAGGTACGCGTGGAAACCAACTGGACGCTTTGGCTAAGCAATATATGTGGGAAGCCGGTATCACTTTCGGTCACGGAACGGGTCACGGAGTAGGGCATTTCTTAGGCTGCCACGAAGGACCGCAGAACGTGCGTACCGATAATAACCCCACTGCTTTGGAGGTCGGACACATCATCTCTGACGAGCCGGGCATCTATCGTACCGGACAATGGGGAATCCGCACGGAGAACCTGATTACCGTCATTCCTGCCAAACAGACCAAGGCTACGACGACCGAGGACGAGTGGCTGACGTTCGAGACGCTGACCCTCTGTTTCTACGACACGAACCTCATCGAGATGAGTCTCATGACGGAGGACGAGATCGATTGGATCAATGCCTACCACGTGCGCGTTTATAAGGAGGTGAGCCCGCTGCTCGACGAGGCGGAGAGAGCCTACTTGGCTAAGAAATGCGCAGCGATAGAGATCTGATCGCATAGTAGTCACAACAAAAAATAGAGTGTTCCAATTATTCGGAACACTCTATTTTTGTTTCATTGTTTGCAGAATGGTTTACTCTTCATCTACCTTGATACCTTGGAGATTATAGAGCTGACCGTTCTTGCGGATGTACATCTGTCCGTTATGGAAGAACTTGTACGGCTTGTCCTCCACAGCGTCTGCGTTATCCAATGCCGTCGTCGTCTGTTGTACGGGCTTGACGGTCAGATGGAGCGTATAGGTGGAGTCACATCCGTGAACTGTCGTGTAGATCACTACGAGCGTGGTATCTCCGGCAGGCAGAAGACTCAGGTCAATACCTTGCCATTCTTCTACGTCACCTTCTTTGATCTCCTTGCTGAAAGACATGTCATATTTGTTCGAAGCGAGAACCCACAACTCCACGATGGAGTCACCGCCAAACTGATTCTGAGTGCTCAAGGTCACCGTGAACGGCATCTTGCTCGGCTTGGTATAAGGCACATTGTCGTAATAAGCGGTCTCGCCTCTTCCGCAGATATAGATCGAGTCAACACCATAAGTGGTCGGAGCTTCGTTCACCGTCAGGCGCATTGTATAGACGGAGTCACAGCCCTGAAGAGTAGAGTAGGTCTTCGTCAGGAGGGTGTCGCCCACCGGTATCAGGCTAAGATCAATGCCTCTCCATTCAGCCGTTGCGCCTACGTAGATCGTTTGTTCTTTGTCTTCGAGGGCATAGGCCGGATAGACGGTCAGCGTCAACTGATAAACAGAGTCCATGTCGTAGATCGACTGCAGCGAGTCATAGAGAACGAACGTACCTGCTTCAGCGGTAGGAAGCGTCCGGTCACGCCAGAGGGCATCTTCGTGCTGACAAGCGGTTGTCACTTCCTCAATGAGGTAAGGAATAGCGTTCACCGTCAACTGCAGCGCATATACAGAGTCGCAGCCTTCGATGTTTTTGAGCGAGTCGTACAGCGTGTAAGTGCCCGGAGTAAAGAGTCCGTATTCTTTTTCGCGCCAAAGGAGATTGTCATTCATGTTAATAGTCGTGTCCTCTGCAAAGAAATGACGCGGCAGAACGGTAGCTGTGAATGCTACGATGGAGTCACCTCCGTAGATGTTTTTCTCCGGCACAAGGACGCTATCTTCTGTAGCAACGAAGTACCATTTTCCGGCAAACTCAACCGAGTCACCGTCGCAGAAGGACGCCTGATACTCACCGTAGGTGGTCGGTATCGGAGAAACGATCAGCTGTTTCTTAACCGAATCGGCAGCGAAATAGAACTCGTCGCCCGGTTGCGTAGCAGTGATCGTTACTGTTCCGGCAGCCAAAGGATAGAGGGTCGTACCTTCTATGCGTGCAATCGTCTCATCGGAAGAGGTATATTCTACCGGCAGTTCGGACGAAGCGGTAGCTGTCAGTTCGAAGCTCATTCCTTGGTAGAACAGTTCGGGGAAGACATCCTCCCATGTAATCGACTGAGCGATCTGACCGTCTGCTACATGAACTTTCACCTCGATGGTAGCGGTATCATAGATGGTATTATTCGTCGGAGTAAAGACTACTGTGTAGGTCTGCTCTCCTGCTTCCGGCTTCGTCTCAGGAGCTTGCCAAGCGAACGAACCTTCTACAGAGCCCTGTCCGCCGATGAGCTTGGAGTTAGCAAGACTCTGTCCTGCTGCGATTTCAGTTGCTTGCGGAGCTGCGGTGATCGTCGTCGGTGTCAACTGGATCTTGATCGTCTTGTCATCCGAAGCAGACTCATAACGGTCGTCACCTGCCTGATAAGCGGTGATAGTAACCGTTCCGGCAGCAAGGATGATCAGCTGCTTGTTCTCATCCACATAAGCGATAGTGCTGTCCGAACTGAGGTAAACAACCTTCAATCCGCTCGTTGCTGTAGCGTGGAACGGCTCCAACACATCGGTCGTCAGGCTCGATGCAGCTAACTCAAAGTCATTGATGACTTGGTTCAATCCTTGCGAGAAGAGATGAACCGGAATCTCGATGATGGTCGGATCTGCTTTCTCGTCGGTGATGACGATGGTGTCATAATAATCCTCGTATTTGACGGTCGGAGTGAGCGAAACGGTAAAGGCATCATCGCTGAAATCATCGCATCCTTCTCCCAAAGTCGTGACATTGATATTCAGCAGTCCTTGTTTGGATGTCACGGTCATGAGATCGATATTGGAGTGACTGATGGTGATGGTCTTTTGCCAAGTAGCGTTTGCCTCAACATTCTCATTAACAGCCATTACATCCGAACGCATGAATTTCTGTCTCGTTACGCGGATATTACTGATTGTGTGGTCGGTTCCGGTCTCTAACGTACGGAAACGCAGTTTGGTAGCAGACTCATCCAGCATAATATTACCGGATTGTGTGTCGCCTGTTCCCACCACCTGATTATAGACCTGATACCAATCCCAAAGATTATTGATGTACGCGTACTGCTCAACGATGAGAGCAGAGTAGGTAGCACTACCCCAAGTACTGGTATTTTTAGTGCCGTGTTTTGCCGTAAAGGTCAATGTAGCAGGAATACCTGACAGATTATAGTCCTGACTTAACTTACTGCCGTTCAAGGTCAGTGTGCTTTGAGACAGTGCCAAACCATTACATTGTGATGCCGGATTGCGGACAACCACATAGTTGTTTTGCGATACCGCAAGCCATTCTATCTCGTTGGCATCTACAAATCCCGCTTGCGTAGCCGTGATATAGGTCTCACCTTCGCCAACTATCGTCAGCACATTTCCACTGATGGTAACTACACTCTCATCGTGGGAGGTATAGACGATCTCTCCTCCGCTGGTAGCAGTAGCTGTCAGGACAACAGGCTCTCCGGTGGTAAGCAGTCCATACAGATTCTGATCCCATATAATAGATTGTTTCTGTAGCGGAGTTACGATAAACGACTTCGTGTCACTAACCTCATCGTACTCACCATCACCGGCTTGGTAAGCGGTGATATTGACTGTTCCCACCGTCTTAGCTAACAATGCGGTATCTGCAATCACTTCAATCACATCGGAATTATCGGAGGTATATGTAATACGTCCTCCGCTGGTAGCAGTAGCTATCTCAGGAACGATTCCGGCATCCGGATATTGTTCTCCGATATTCATTGCATAGCCGGTAGCAGCTAAATCGTTATTCCAAGTGATGGTCTGTTGACGCTTGGTGGTAGTAGCACTCACGTGAATCGTCTTGGTATTCGTACCATTGGTGATGGTGATGTCGCCTTCATTGGAACCTGCTTCATCTGTATGCGTGTAAGAGATAGTCAGAATCTGCGAACCGTAGGTGTCTATATTACCGAACTCGTTCGGTGTTACGGTAAAACGCGGGTTATCGCATGTAACAGTCAATGGAGCAATGTTACACCAGTTCAGCAGCGAAGTCATGGTTACCTCACCCGTATTAATAACAGCACTTCCGAAATCCACTTCTGCCGGATCCGGATCCTCCAGATATTTCAACTCCGAAATGCTGATGTTGGTGTACGAGTTGGAGAAGTTACAAGAGTGGTGGAAACGAACATAACGTGTCGATTTGGAGAGTTGGATATCTCCGGAAGAGTGAGTGTTTTTATTCGTCGCATCATCGTTGGTCCAAATCGTTGTCCAATTTGTACCATTCGCACTCTCTTCGATGTAGAGCATATGCGTGTTGCCAACACCTTTTCGAGTGTCGCTATATCCTCCTAATCCTAAAATAGCTTGTGCGAAAGATGAAAGACTGGCAAAATTCAGCGTCGGGTTACCAATATTGGCCTGTGCCGTATAAATGTACGCATAATTAAACGATAGTTTATCCGGCACTCCTTGAAACGAGAGAGTCTCGTATTTGTGCGTCCAATCGGTCGCGCTTCCATTACCAATGGTGTATGATTTGCCCGATAGCGGTAAGTGCTCTTGTGCATAGGATGCAGATGAGACTAAAAGGGTCACAAATAAAATAATTTGTGTTAATAAATGAATCTTTTTCATACCTAATTATATAAATTTATTGTTTTCTTGTTGTTTTGCTAAGTGGGGTTTGCAAAATGTACGATTTTTAAGATAAAACATAAGAATCGCTTCTATATATCCTCAAAATAGCGTGCAAAATTAATATATTTATTTTAAATACGCAAATATTTTCGTACGCGCGCGTGTTTTTAATAATAGGTTGTAACTGATTCTTAATAATCGTATCGGAGCAGAACATAAAAAAGAGAAATCCCCGAATCGAGGATTTCTCTAAATAACTTTCAAATGTCAAATGTCAACTTACTTTACTCGTATACCTGCGGCATTGAACCAAACATCACCACGACGGATGAACAGTTGACCATTGATCAGCACCTTCTCGAAGCGCGCCTCGTGAGTAATAATTTCTTCGACACCTTGCTCTTCCGGTACTTTGGGATCCAGCGAGGTACCATCAGCATTCGTGTCCGTATAATCGATACGATATACCGTGTATTTGCCGGACTGTGCATAGTCATCGGCGATTACATATACGAATACACATTTATGGAGTGCATCATAAGCGAAGAACGACTGAGCCGAAATACCATCTACTACGCCTTCGAAAATACCGCAGGAATCGCAATAGGTGTCATTAATCTTATAGGACTCGCCTTCAAAAGTGATCTCATCACTGCCGAGGGTAAGAGAGAGAAGATGATTGTTATAGATCAACTCTGCATCGTCCAGATATACCTTGTCCGGTTGATCTTTCGTTCCGGTACCACCACCGGGAACCATGTTCGTCGTGAAAGTGGTGAGGATATATGCCGGCTCTTTGTCCAAGTTTGCCGGATCATATACGAAAGGCACAGAGATACGTTGCCATCCGAGATCGGAAGTTGCCGAGTAATTCACAAAACCTGCAGCGAGACGTACATCGTTGTATTTGGCAGGATCGTCCTCCGGATCCTGATAACGGGCGTCCGTAGTGATGACGGCATTCAGACGAGCCTGGTTAGCCGCATTAGAAGCATTGCGGTCACCGGGGATATACTTAGCCCAGAAAACGATGGAGTCCGGACGTCCATGGAACGGCGTATTGAACGCGCTGTCCGGATCGGAGAAGTTGTAGTTACCGGTTGCATCTGCTGCAGTCATTGAACCGGCATAAATCTGACCGTTGGTGCAGTTACCGTTGGCATTCACGCCACCAAGTACACTTTGGGAAGAAATGACTGCGCTATGCGCACCCTTAGAACCAGGACGTACTTCGTCTGACTGTACAAACTGTCCGGTGTTTCCTTTTACAAAGCCTGAGAAGGGACCGGTAGCCGAAACGAACGAGTGCCAGCCTTGCGGCTCGTTATTGGTCCATGCACCCTCGAAACCGCCGTTCGGCAGCGCATAATTGTTGCTGCGAACAGCATCTCCTTTGAAGCAAACGATAATCGGCTCCTCTAGGGTCTGAGGCTCAGCAATCTGCAATACAATCCCTGCTTGACTCGCTGTAGCCTGCGAAGTGTACGTCACGCCTTCTACCTCATATGATGGCAAGATGTTGATCGTCGCACGAAGATTCAGCAAAACTTGCAGATAGAGTGTAGTCTCCTCTATCGAGAACTTGCCATCCTCGCTGATTGTAATATTCGGCAGAACGATACTACCGAGACTTACGCCCATATACTTGAAGTCCGGAAGGACAAACGTGAGCGTGTTGTCTGTCACACCCGGAAGAAGATACACTTGACTCTCAGGATATTTGTCTTCTGAGCCAAGCAACAGATCGCCTTCATACTGACCGCAGACATCCTTGGTGGTGACTGCAAATGCTTGTGCCGTCATCATCAGACCGGCAACTAAAACAGTAAAAATCTTTTTCATTTTTTTGTTGTTTTGATAATATTAATGGTTATTGTATTTTGTTTCCTAATACGTCATATACGTTTTCGTCCTTGCGGATGATATAGATACGTCCGTTGTACAGCACTTTGCGAGCTACGCGCTTCTCGGAGAGCGTGTTCGGCAGTCCCGTACCGATTGGTTTGGGCTCAACAGTGAGGTGCAGTACGCGGATAGAATCGCAGAAATCATCCGACCAGTATTCCGCCTTCAGGGTCGTCGAACCTAAGGGGAACTGACTCAACTCATAGTACTCCCATTGAGCCTCTTGACCTAAGACAATCGTCATCTCTTCCTCGATATAATACGACGGGAAGACGGTGATGGTCACATGAACGATGGAGTCTCCATCATAGATATTTCTCTCAGCTACACGTACATCACCCTCAAACGACTCTCTGTATTCCACACCATCGAAGAGGATAAACTCACCTTCGCAGCACTCGTTGGTGTAGCTGCCGTACGTAATAGGTATGTCGGATACATGCAGGGTAAGCAGGTAGAGGGAGTCACAGCCGTACTGACTGGTCAGCGAGTCGTAAATCAGGTACGGTTCCTCGCGTTTAGGCAGGTTTGTAATGGTTTTGCCGCGCCAAACCAAGTTGGCTTCGTTGACGTATTTCTCTTCCGTGAACAGATACACAGGATGAACCGTCAGCGTCAGGGCGTAGATGGAGTCCTGTCCGTAGATCGATTTCAATGAGTCATAGATCGTGAACGTGCCATCCTCCGAGGTATTCAGCGTTTTCTGATGCCAACTCGCCTCTTCGTTTCGACAAGCGCTCATCGTCTCTTCGAACAAATAGCCTATAGGCTCTACCGTCAGCGTCAGCATCAGCACGGAGTCGCAACCGGCTTTTGTCTTCAGCGAGTCCACATAGGTGTATTCACCCGGAGTGAGATTCTCATAGGTCTTATTGCGCCAAGTGTAACTCTCGTTCATCTTGATCGTTGCCTCTAAAGGCATCGTGTAGGTCGGTAGCACGGTCAGCGTCAGCCGATAGATAGAGTCTTTACCGTAAACCGATTGTAGCGAGTCATAGACTGTGAACGTACCTGCAGCTGAAGTCTTCAGCGTTTTTTGATGCCAACTCGCCTCTTCGTTCTGACAAACGCTCATCGTCTCGTCGTACCAATAACCGATCGACTGAACGGTAAGCGTCAGCGTATAGACAGAGTCGCAACCGGCCTTGGTTTGCAGCGAATCAGCAAACGTATGTACGCCCGGAGTGAGATTCTGATAGGTTTTCCCACGCCATGGGTAACTCTCATTCATCTTTATTGTCGCTTCTTCGACAGGGAAAGCATAAACCGGCAGCACGTTCAGAGTCAGCGTGATAATCGAGTCGCCGCCTTTCGCGTTCGGGATGCGCGTCGTGTACGTTTTTGCTTCGGTCAAGTTCGTGAACAACTCATCCGAATACGGCTCATTAGCGCAGGTCGTTGCCGAATACGCATATTCTGTATCGCGAACCGGCTCTGCCATCTGAAGCGTATAAACGGAGTATGCTTTTGCCTGAGAGTAGCTATCTGCTACAACATATACGTTTACGCGATTGTTCTGCTCGTCATAACCGATAAACGTTTTTGCAGCCTTGGCATTGGTGGTTGCTGTGAAAGTATATTCGCTATCGCTGAACTCCGCATCGGTTTGGGCTGCTCCGTTCGTAAACGAGATCGCCGTATTATTCATCTTAAACGAGGTAAGAGAGTGGTTGTAAACTATCTCCGCATCGTCTAGATACACATTATCCGGGCTGCTACCTGAAGAATTTCCTCCGCCAGGTGTTGCATTTGTGGAAAAAGTAACCAAGATATAGGCCGCTGTCTTAGGATCTAACGAAGTATAAACAAACGGCGTAGTCAGACGCTGCCATCCTTTGGAACTGGTTGCAGAATAATTGATCGCTGCACTTGCAACCTTGACCGAACCATAAGAACCGGTTTCCGGATCCTGATAGCGGGCATTCTGGGTAATCACGGCATTTGCACGGGCTTTGTTGGATGCATCGGTTACACTTCCGCCTCCCGGGATATACTTTGCCCAAAACACCAACGAATCTGGTTGCCCTACAAAAGCCGTGTTATAGCCGTTGTTGGATGGATCGGAGAAATTATAGTTTCCGCTGGCATCAGCGGCTTTCGCTGAACCGGCGTTGATTTGACCATTCGTGCAGTTGCCATTACCTTTTGCTCCCAAAGTGCTCTTGGTTTTAATCAGTGCGCTATGCGAGCCTGCAGAGCCCGGGCGAACGTCCGTGCTCTGCGAGAACTGCGATGTACCTTTCACGAAACTGGCTAAACCACCTGTAGCCGTATTAAAGGAATGCCATCCGGACGGTTCGCCATTTGACCAACTGCCTTCAAATTCTCCGTTATTCAGGGCATAGTTGCGGTTCGTCACTTTGTTGCCCACAAAGACCACCGGAATAGCTTCCGGAAGACCCGCCTCAATAGACAGCGACACATTCGCTGTTGTCTCGTTAATCTGGCTTCCGCTCAGCATCGACACCGCCGCACGAGTCTGGATAACTTTGATATACAACGGACGGTTGTTTAACGTCAACTGACCGCTACCGTTCATCGGGATATTCACCAGCACGATATCGCCCAGCGAAACTCCGCTGAACTTAAAATCCGGCAGTACAAAAGTAATCGTGTTTGCCGTCACGCCCGGCAGGATATATACCTCTTCGTTCGGATACTCATCGTCGCCGATATTCAAGTTTCCTTGATACACACCCGATGCGTCGCTTACCGTCACCGCCATCGCAGAGACCGCCAGCACGCAGGCCATTATAACTGTAGTAAAAATCTTTTTCATAAGCCTATAATTTTCAATTTAGAACTTCAGATTCAGTCGGCAAACGAACGTACGGGGAGCAGCCAAAGCCATCGGGCGGAAGCTATACTCCGTGTTGAGCAAGTTATTGACGAGGAACTGCACCTCAGCGTACTCCTTGAATCGTACGGTAGCACGCAGATCCATCGTGAAGGTGCCTTTGTTATGATCCATCCAGTAGTCATGCAGCGACACACCGTCTTCGTAACCGAAGATGAACTTACGGGCATAATCCATCAGATCCGGCTCTGCTTTCTCACGCTCGTCCACCATCAGGTAGTCCACCGCTAACATCTTACTCCTATACATCATGTTCACACCCAGCGACAACCACTTGTAGTTATAGTCAATCGTAGCTTTGAACGAGTGTTTGTTGCGGTATTTGAGGTACTTGGAGTCATTGGATTTGTTCTTCATCTGCAGCGGATCGGTGTAGGTCTTCTCTTCCTCGATACGTTGCTTGTTGTCCAGATCTTCCGGCTCGGTGAAGGTATAACCGATGGTGTACATCAGGTTCATATCTTTGTTGATGTCCACTTTACCGTTTGTGCTGACTTCGGCACCGTAGATACGCGCATGACCTACGTTCACGAACTGCGCACCGATACCGATACCGGCGTTATTCAGAGACTTGGTCTGCTTGATATTCTCAATCATCTGCTTGCCTTCATCAATCACATCGTTGATGGAGTTGATCATCGTGAAATCCGAGTTGCGGAACAGACCGAACTGATACTCAATCATATCGCGGTACTCCGTGTAGAATCCGGCTATATCGAGCATACCGGTGATCGGACCGAACTTATAGAGCTGCATATAACCCAATTCGGCATTGTATCCTCTCTCCGGCTTGATGTTATGATTCGGATAAACACCTACGCCACCAATGTCCTTACGAGCAAATTTCTCCGTGATGGACGGGTTGCGATAACCCTGACCGAAGCTTGCACGGAGGAATCCGGCTTTGTAGATCTCCCAGTTCAGACCTGCGCGAACAACAGGACGTACCGGGCAGAGCCAGTTGCCGATCTTGATATTTGCCTCCTTGAAATCATTATCCATACGGTAGTACTCAAAACGTACGCCCGCACTCAGCGACAGACGATTGACGATACGATGATCGTACTGCAGATAAGCCGCAAGGTTATCCGTCTGGTGCGTACCGGTGATATTAGCGGTATTGGTGATGTGACTCCAGTTGATACCGGTCGTCAGACGTACGCCTGATTTCCAAGACTTGGAGAACTGATAATCGACATAGCCGTTATAGGTCATCTCAGGACGGGTAGGGTTGTTGTCCGCCACCAGCGACATCGCATAAGCGGCTGCATCTTGCAGCTCAGCAATCGTGCCGGTATAACCCAAATCGTTTTGTACAAAGCCTACTCCGTGCTGGATAAGACCTACCCAGTTCTCATCCTGCAAATCATTCATGATCGGAATAGCTATATCTTGGAAGGTAAGAAGCAATGCGTTGGTAATATCGTAGCCCTTATCCATCCATCCTTTGGCACTCTCTGCGTACCCTGCGATCTTGCCTAAATCAAAGCTCGTGGCAGCCCATTTAGCGAGGTCCTCGGTGCTCATACGCTCAGAGGGCGTTGTCAGGTTGTCCGACGTTACATAGAAACGGGTACGCAGCTTATGCGAGATACCTTTGTCGGTGTCATCGTAGTTGAGGAAGGGGTCGATGTTGAAGTTATGCTCCTTACGACCCATGTTCGTCAGCGGAGACGGATGAAGCGGATCCTTCGGGCTGCGCCAGATGAAGAAATCTCCGTATTGGTTAGCTACATAGTTCATATTGGCGCCTACGGTCATGTATTTACCTTCCGGCATAGGTACATGGTAGGTCATGTTGCCGCCCAGACGAACACGGTCGTTGAAGCTCTGCTTACGATAACCCTCATCTTTGAATCCGCTGATAGCAGCCGATACGTCAAAATTACCGATACGACGGGAGTGAGAAGCCTCTGCTCCGTAATAAAGAGGAAGGCGCGCACCCGTGTATTTATAGTTCTTGTAGTTGTCGTAAATACCTACATAACCGCTCACTTTCGTCTCCGGCTTCAGACCCGGACGCTGTGTACGAACGTTGATCACACCGTTCAGCGCCGATGAACCGTACAGCACCGACGAGGCACCTTTGATCACCTCTACCTGCGCTACGTTCTCCAACGGCACGTTGTTCCAGTTGATCTCACCGGTCTTGGGGTTCAGAATTGTCATCTCGTCCATCAGCACCTGACAGCGGCTACCTACGCTGTACGTCCATCCTCCACCGCCACGGATACTCGGCTGCTTGTCGATGATCTCCACACCCGGCAGGGTCTGCAAGGTAGCCGACAAATCCGTCGGAGCCTGACTACGCAGCATCTCCGGCTTGATCACCTCCATCGAGACCGTTACGTCCGTCTTACGTTGCTCAAAACGACCGGCGGTAACCACCACCTCGTCCAATTTCTCGTTATGAGGCAGCAGAGGAACATCCAATTTCGTCAGCACGGACGTCACAAGGTACGTCTCTGTGTCATATCCCACATACGAAAAACTAAGCTGAACAGCTTTTTTCGTGTCCAGCGTAATCGAATACCGACCGTCTATGTCCGTTACGGTACCTACGGTAGGATTGTTAACGTCGTAAATAGTTACACCGATCAGAGGCTCACGCGTCTGGAAATCGGTTACAATACCCGATACTTCGGTCATTGTGGATCCTTTCTTTTGTGCAAACAATGGGCACAAAAGCGCCACAAAAAAAACAGTGACTGTTTGTCTAAAATAATTTTGCATTTTCTTTTTTGTACGTTAAACGTAATACATCATTTCAAAATCGGGTGCAAAGGTACTGCTTTTTTGGGATACACCCAATACCTATTATTAAGAAAAAATGCTCAATTTTTTCAATTTTTACTTAAAATCTTAATAATCGTATACTATTTTGAATAAAAATGCCCCTACTATTTGCATAAAAAATTAAAAAAAGTGTGCCACTTCCTATGACACACTTCTCTCTAAACTATAAACTCTAAACACTCAACTTTTAGAGCAGTTCCACTGATCTATTCACGAACTTCGCCAAAGCTTCGCCTTTCAGCTGACCGGAAGCCAACAGTGCGATATCTATCAGCTGCTTGATCTTCTCGTCCTCGCCTTCCAACTTGCAAACCGTCTTTACTACGGTCTCTTTCTTGCCGTCTTTCTCGACTTCTTCATTCACTTGTTCGGAAGTTTCTTTACCCACCAACTCTTGGATAAGCGGATGGTTCGTATTCAGCACGAGGTTATAGCTGTCCGGCAGGTTGCCGTAGAAATTCATTCCTTGCTGATGCGCGCTCATCTCTTTCATACGGCGCATGAACTCGTTCTGAGTCAGAAAGACCGGTAGTGCATCTGCTGCGGCTGCTTCGCAGGTTACGGTGTAACGCAGTTTGTCGGCATCACTCGGCAGCTGTCCTTCAAACGCCTTCCGCAGGCCTTCTTTCTGCTCGTCGGAGTAGTTATCTTTGGCTGTCTCCTCTTTCCGGATCAGGTTCTCGATCGTGTCGCTGTCGATACGTACGAAACGCAGTTTCTCGTGTTTCTGCTCGGCTTGACTCATGCAATGAACGTCCAACTCGCCGTCCATCAGCAGCACGTCGTAACCCTTCGCTTTCGCACGCTCGATATAGGTATAATGAGCGTCCGGATCATTGGTGTACAGCAGTACCATATTTCCGTCCTTATCTACCTGATTCTCACGCACTTGGTCCATGTACTCGTCCAAGGTGGCGTACTTGCCATCAAGGTTCTTGTAGAGTGCAAAACCGGTAGCTTTCTCGTAGAACTTCTCGTCGGTCAACATACCAAACTGGATGAACATCTTGATGTCGTCCCATTTCTTGGCAAAATCATCCTTGTCGGCTTTGTACAACTCTGACAGCTTGTCAGCCACTTTCTTGGTGATGTATCCGCTGATTTTCTTGACGTTATTGTCGCTCTGCAGGTAGCTTCGGCTGACGTTCAGAGGAATATCCGGACTGTCAATCACACCGTGCAGCAAGGTCAGATATTCCGGTACGATATTCTCCACCTCGTCCGTCACATAGACCTGATTGCAGTAGAGTTGGATCTTATTGCGGTGAACATCCAGATTGCTCTTGATCTTCGGGAAATACAGGATACCTGTCAGGTTGAACGGATAGTCCACGTTCAGGTGAATATGGAACAGCGGTTCGTCCATCTTCATCGGGTAAAGCTCGTGATAGAACTTATCGTAATCCTCGTCCTTCAGCTCACTCGGCTTGCGGGTCCAAGCAGGGTTGGTATCGTTGATGATGTTCTCTTCGTCCAACTCCACCTCTTTGCCGTCTTTCCACTCTTTCTTCTTACCGAAAGCGATCTCTACGGGCAGGAACTTACAGTATTTCTTAAGCAGTCCTTCGATGGTAGCGTCCTCGAGGTACTGCGAAAACTCATCGTCTATATGCAGCACGATATCCGTACCGCGTTCGGCTTTGATCGTCTCCTCCATGGTGTACTCCGGATTGCCTTCGCAGCTCCAATGAACGGCTTTCGCGTTCTCTTGATAGCTGAGCGAGAAGATTTCAACTTTCTTCGATACCATGAACGCTGAGTAGAAACCGAGACCGAAATGACCAATGATCGCTTCGGCTTTGTCTTTGTATTGGTTCAGGAACTCCTCGGCACCGCTGAATGCAATCTGGTTGATATATTTATCCACCTCTTCTGCAGTCATTCCGATACCATGATCGGAGACCGTCAAAGTCTTCTTCTTTTTATCTATGGAAACGCGCACGCGTAGATCGTCCATCGGCATACTTGCTACTCCCGGCTGTCTGCTGATCACTTTCAGCTTGGTCGTAGCATCTACAGCGTTGGAAATCAACTCACGAAGAAAAATCTCGTGGTCGGAATACAAAAATTTCTTAATGACGGGGAATATGTTATCACTTGTCACCCCAATATTACCTTTACTCATAGTATAATATATATTAACGATTTAACAATTTAACGTGACGTAGTCACCCTTTTATCTTCAATTTCCGTGCCAATTCCGTCCAACTGACAAATTGGCAGTCCCCTTGGGCTCAAACGCAGAAAATTCGCTCACCTCGAGCATTTTTTGTTAATTTTTAATTCTTTTCTTGCATATATGCAAAAAAAGTCGTACCTTTGCAGCCAATTTTAATTTTTTGAAACCATGAGAAAGCATATTCTGACTTTTTTGCTGACAGTAATCACGATGGTGGTGTGGGCAGCTACTCCCGTTCCGGATGTGGGAAACGGACGTATTCGTGTGGTGGGAAACAACCTGCTCAACTATTATTATAACTACTCCGAATCGAGCCGTCCGTCTTACGATGACGAGGCAGGTCTGATCGAGAAAACACAGCGTATCGCCGACATGGTCATTGCCTCCGATGCCGATATCTTCGCTTTCTGCGAGGTGGAAGCCAAGCCGATCACCTTGGAGTATCTGGTGGATGCGCTCAATACCCGTATGGGTGAGGGTGCTTATGCGGCTGTGAGCGACGGCATCTACGAGGAGACCGATTCCTATGACAATGCCATCAAGTCCGGTTTTATCTATCGTACGGAGAAAGTGAAACCGTATGGCTCCAATTATGCGGCTACGAATGTGGCTTATTACCGCAACACGATGCGCATACAGGCATGGGAAGAGTTGGCAACCGGAGAACGGTTCACCCTCTCGATGAACCATTTCAAAGCCATGTCAGATGCTACTTCTCAAGCCAAACGTGTGGACAACGCCAACTGGCTCATCAACGGACTTAATACGTCCTCCAAGGTCAAAGATCCGGATATTCTGATCATGGGTGATCTGAACGCGGAGATGGATGAAGAGGCGATGCAGATCCTTATCAATAACAACTACGAGGAGCAGCTTCTTAGCTTCGATTCCTATGCGTATTCGTACTGCTATCGGGGCAGCGGAGAGCTGATTGACCACACGTTTGCTAATGCATCGATGGCAGAGCAGATCACCGGTGCTGCCGTTTGGCATATTAATACTTCTTGTGGCGGTGGAAACAACTCCGCAACCCGCTATTCCGACCATGACCCCTATATGGTAGGACTGAACCTTGGTGGCGAACTGCCCGAACAGGACTGCACACCGATCCGTTTCTCCGAGAGTTTCAGCGAAGGCTTAGGACAGTTCACACCTGTTGATCAGGTCGGTTCTGCTGCTTGGTATTGGAACTCATCCTATTCCTGCGCGAACATGAACGGCTATAACAAAGGCGCCAACGAGGATTATCTGATTTCTCCGGCTTTTGATTTCACCGACCAGAAGAGCGGTACGATCGCTTTCCAGCATGCGGTCGGTTATGGCACCTCGACCGATTGGCCTTCCCAGTGTCAGCTGCTCATCAGCGATGACTACACCGGTGACGTAGCTGCTGCTACATGGACTCAACTGCAGATTCCGCTTTGGGGCACGTCCAAAAACTTTGAGTGGAAGAGCAACAGCATTGCTATCCCAGCTCAGTTCATGCATCGCAACAATGTTCATTTCGCTTTCTATTATACCATCGGAGAGAGCAATGCTCCGTCATGGGAGATCAAAGATCTGACGGTCAATACCGTTTGCGAGAAGAGCGGTGAGTCGGCAGTGGAGAGTGTACAGGCTGAGCCGAGCGCACAAAAAATACTCCGCCACGGACAACTCATCATCATCCGCAGCGGAGTCGAATACACGGTCACGGGTCAAAGACTCTGACCTAAGATCGAATAGGCTTTACCATCACGGTAGATAACCACCTGACCGGAACGCAGTACTTTACGTGCTGCGTTCTTTGATGCAGCGGGGTTCTCGATACCGGAAGGCTCATCATCATCGATGAACTTGAGCACGATGACAGCGATACGTACATTGCCGCTGGACGCTGCGCGCTCAATGGAGTAGGTACCTGCCGGTAGAGGATCGCTCTCCAGACGCTGGTACGTGCTGCTTCCTCCCGGTACACTCAGTTCAAAGGTGTCCGTAGCGCTGATGAGGTCGATCTGACGGTCAGCACCGCCGGACGAGATAGCGAGGGAGTAGAAGATGGCCTGCTTGCCTGCCGGAACGGTGAAAGAACCGAACTTGCGGTCCGACGGATCACCCGAACGGCGAGTAACCGAATAACTGGTACCATCAATCGTGATACTGCCTTCCTTGGAACTGCTGGAAGAAACCATGTTGGAGAAGACGGAGGCATCGTTGGTGACGTTATTCGTAGCAGCATCAGCGGCGTGGATGAACCAGAAATGCAGGTCTCCCGTGATCTGCGGCGGCACAGAGCCGTTCTCCTGCCACTGGGCCGTCAAGGTGGTGTTGGAAGGCGTTACCCAGCTGTTCATACTGCTGCCGTTCTCATCGTAGTACTGTTTGTTCTGCGCATCGAAATAGCCGACGAACGTATAGCCCTCACGGCTCGGGATTGTGATGTTCGGCATCGCTTCGTCGAAGACAGCCTGCACGCTGGTCGTACCGCCTGTTCCGCCGTTGGCGTTCAGGGTGATGGTATAGCTCTTCGGCGACCAAACGGCATAGAGCGTCAGGTCGGCATGCATCGTCACGCTCTGACCGGCATTGTATTTCGTACCCGAACCTTTGTAGTTGTCGTTCCATTCCTTGAAGCTATATCCCGCAGGAGCTGTGAATGTATTCGCTTTAATGGTCAGGGACTGTCCGTCCTCCGCCGTCTGCTCCTCCATCGTACCCGAACCGCCGTTCTCATCGTAGCTGAGCGTATAGGTCTCCACCGGTTGCGGCGTGTCTCCGCTGTAAACGAGGTTGATCGCATAGAAATTGATGCCGCTGTTAGCGCTGCCCATGTAGATGGTAGTGGCGCCTCCGGTGTAGTTATAACTCTGTTTGGAAGCCGTAGTAGCTGCTGTGAACGTCGTGAGCGGCGTGCCGCTATAACTGCCGGCATAGATATTGAGCGTACGCTCGGATGTTGCGTTGGCGCTAACCAGATACACCTCTATCGTACACGGACCCGTTACCGCAAAGCTCAAACTGCGAGCTGCCGCAGAACCCGTTCCACCGGTCTTGAGCACATGGGTGAAAGCGATGCCCTCTATGGTCTTGGCGCCCTCAGCAATAATCACTTTCTTATCGCTAGTAGCATGGATCGTCAGGTTATTAACGCTTGTCGTGGAGGTGATTTCTCCGGTCAGAGCGGTAAAATCGCTGGTGGAGAAGTTCCACGTCAGGTCGCCTGTCACCGGAGTAGGCGGATCGACATGTGTGGTGTCTTGCGGATCGGGAGTAGGCGTGTCACCACCGTCGCAGGACGAGCCGATCTGAGCTTGCGTATTGATGATGAGCGTAGCTCCTGCACCGCAGGTCTCGTTGGTGACATAGGTCTTGGAGTCCGCCGGATTCAGCTGGTCGTAGGCGTACGTAGGCGCATTGACCGTGCCGCTGTTGGACGGCAGTTTGCCGGAACAGTT
>JAFXWI010000073.1 GCA_017542915.1 Paludibacteraceae bacterium | reverse complement strand
TAAACAATCGTTTCATTTGTTTGGAAGATGTTGTTTGATACGTTCGATGTTGGCTTTAATCACTTTGGGTGCGACGTACGGGTAGTCAGTTCCGTAGAGGAGACGGTCAGGCGTGGTGAGGGTCAGCAGCGCGCGGATGGTCTCTTCCGAAGGCGAACCAGCCAAGTCAAAATAGAGGCTGTTGAGGTTGGCTTCGAAATCAATCTCGCCCACTAAACCGTTCTGGCGCATGACCGGATAGAGCGACCGCATTCGCGGGATAGCGATCGGCAGATACGCACCTCCGTGCGGCACAACGACACGCATTCCGGGGTAGCGAGCGAGCACGTTGCGGCTAATCATGTTGCAGACCGTGCGCGTGGTCTCGGAGAGGTATTCCTGCATCGCTAAGGGTGTTTGGCGCATCACATTCTCATTTACCGGCGAGGGCTTGTGCGGATGAAGGAGAACTAATGCTTGGCGCTCGGAGAGAAACGCCATCAGCGGGTCTAACACGCTGTCGCCGAGGTATTGCCCATAGACGTTCGTGGCTAACTTGACACCCACCGCTCCTAATGTATCCAGCGCGTACTTGGCTTCTGCAATCGCAGCGTTTACATCCGGCAAGGGAAGAATCGCAGCGAACTGAAAGCTGACGGCTGATGGCTGATGGCTCTTACATAGTGCTGCCAACTCTTCATTCAACTGACGACAAGCGGTATTGCACTCATTCTGGTCGCCGAAAAAAGGATGCGGAGCAGGAATAGTCAGAACAGCTCTATCGATACCTGCCTCGCTCATCATCTGCAGATGTGCCTCTGCGCTCCATTGCGGCAAGGGAAAACCCTCATCTAAAAGCATATCATGCTTCGCCACCAGTTCGCGATACGAATCCGTAATGGCGTGCGCGTGGTAGTCTGTCACTTGTGCCGCTGCCATGGAAGATAGAACAAGCAGAATGGATACAATCGTTTGCCGCATAATTAGAAACTTTGTTCCACCAAGGTCATCTCAATACGCTCGAAATACGGGAACAGCGGGAATTTCTTGAGAAGCGCTTCTACCTCGCTTTTATCCGTCAGGTTATAGAGGATATACGCGCCCTTCAGTCCTTCTTTCACCATCAGATGCTCCATGATTCCTTTGTCGCGCAGATCATATGCCATCTGCATCTCTACGGGCATCAACTCATTGAGGTTCTCGATTTTACCAAAATCACCCCAGGTCTCTACTAAAATTTTCTGTGCCATAATTGTACGTTTTTGAATGGTTAATAATGTGTGTTTGAAATCGAGTGCAAAGGTACTACATTTGGCGGATATAGAATAACATAAATTTGCCGAATAACTACCAAAAACGCAGAAAATGCAGAAAAATATCATTTTTAGACTGCCATTTTTGCATATTTCGATAAAAAGTTGTAAATTTGCAGCCAAATTACAGCCGTTATGAAAAAAGTTCTGAATATACGCGAGCCGAATGTGTACGCACGGCATCTGGAGGCGGAGGTTTTGCATCCGCTGATTAGTGTGGTTCATTTTGATGAGTTGGAGAAGGGGGTAAGGACGAGTATGAACAGTTACGGGGTTTATGGGTTGTTCATCCAGCGGGAGTTTCCGCAGAACTTATCGTATGGCGTGCGCCCTGTGCAGGTGAGCGAATGGTCGGTTATAGCAGTCGCTCCGGGACAAATAGGCGGCAGAGAGGATGACGGCAAACCGCTTTTTCTGAACGGCTGGGCTGTGCTTTGGTCGCCGGAGTTGATGAGTAAGACGGATCTCGAAGCACACATCAACGAGTATAATTTCTTCTCGTATTTCTTTACGGATTCGCTGCCTTTGGAGCCAAAAGAATGGGACGCGATTGAGATGTTGGTGAGCGGTTTGCGCGAAGAGCTACAAACGCACAAAGATAGTTCGGCGTTGCGGAATATAGTAGTCGGGTATCTGCGGCTGATTTTGGATTATTGTCAGCGAGCTTATTGGCGGCAGAATGCACGGATTACGGCTGACGAGCCGGATGTACTGAAACGTTTTCACGCCTTGTTGGACAAGTATTTCTACGAAGGTCAACAAGCCCAAAACGGTTTGCCGACAGTCGCGTATTGCGCTTCGGAGATGGCGTATTCAGCAGGCTATTTCGGCGACTTGGTGAAACAAGCGACAGGCGCTTCCGCCAAGGATTATATTCAGTCTTACATCGTTCGTTTGGCGAAAAACATCCTCATGAGCGGCCGCAGCATCAGCGAGACAGCATACATGCTCGGCTTCGATTACCCGCATCATTTCACGCGCATGTTCAAAAACAAAACCGGCATCACCCCCGGCGAGTACATGCGCGGGCAATCATCCTAAAAGCTTGCATTCTTATTACTCTTTCGCTTTCTCAACAAGGCGTTTGCCTAAATCGGCAATACATGCCTCACGCCCTTTGGCAGAAGCGTTTACCGCGTAAACTTAGCAGACGCAGAGTACGTTCCGGCAGTAAGGCGTACGACATACAGACCGTTTCCTTCGGGCATTTCGAGAGGCTGATAGTACTCGGCTCCATAACTTAGATGCGACAGCGGGATACGTTGAACCATGCGTCCGCTCAGATCAAAGAGCGCAAGTTCTGCCTCTGCAACAGCATTGGGAACAGAGAAACGAACAATCCGCTCGTTAGCCGAGTTACCGGCGATGACATCCATAGAGCCTTTCTTTTCCGGATTAACGATGACCTGAGTAAGTGAGGTGGTGGTGTCATCTATTTGGGGTAACTCATACGGGCCCAGATCACGTGCTGTGCCGCTAACATTTACAGCCAAGAAGGGGAAGTCAGCAAGCATCTGAGCCAGATTAGGCGTAACGGACGAGGGCACTTCACAGCCTGCATCAACGAGATTAGAACCCGGCATAAGGCGTGCAAAACGGGAAGGCATTGATCCGTCTCCACGGCGAGGAGCTAAAGCATCTGCTTCGCTGAGCGAGACATAATCCGAACGCGAGAAAGAAGTCACCAGATGGTTCGTCCAAGCTAATTTGCTATGAGAGGTAGCCAAGGCATTGTAGTCGTCTTTTCCCACGGAAATCTCCTGACGACCGAAGCAGACATTATTATAGTAATACGTATTGGCATCAGAGCCACCGGACTCGAACATGTAGTCATAGGAGTTATCGAAAGCGAGACATCCGATGAGCACATGTCCGCCTTTGTGGCTGTTACAATCAAAACCCTTGACGGAACTGGAGATGTCGCATCCGAAAGCCACACAGCGGTACGCATAGTGAATACCTTGACTGCTGCCACCGGTTCCGTTGCCGCCTAATTTGATACCATTACCGTTGCCGGAGAAGGAAGCCGAGCCATCAAAATACTGCTTTACCCAGAGATGGTCAGAAGCGTTGCCGGATTCCCATGCCCAGCATTCTGCCAAAATCACGTCATAATCGGTCTCAAAAAGATCCCATGCGTCATCGGAGTTACGCCATGCGCGACAGCGGATGAAACGATTTCCTTTACCGTTGTGCATCTTGCATGCAAAACCATCGGCATCGGAACCGTAGTTAGCATCGTAATCGCAGTTATGATGCGAGTCACAATCAACGATATCGTTATACGCACAATAACTGCCATCATTCTTACTTATGCCGGGGAATGTGTCGGAGAACTTATGCCCGAAACCGAGTTGGATGCCGGTATCGAGGTTATACGAGAACTCGCAACGCTCAATACGGTTGTGCGATCCTTCCAGTTTGATGGCATTGTCGGCAGCGTGCATGAGATGCAGACCAAAGAGGATCCAGTAATTACCGGTAATGAGCATACCACGGTCTCCCACATTGTTCTTATTGCGATTACAATCCAATAACTGTTGCTCGAAATCAAAGATCGGTGCTTCGTTCTCATAAGCAGAGATGACAATCGGCTCAGCTGCGGTTCCGGACTGCGAGAGACGAACCGTCAGTTTTCCGTCTGTTCCCCGCCATGACATCATATAGCGTCCGCCACGACAATAAATCACATCGCCTGCCTGTGCTACAGAGATAGCTTTGCCGAGGTTATACCACGGATTTTCAAACGAACCGTTACCTGTCTCGTCGTTACCCTCCGGAGAGATATAATAGGTAGCATGTGTAGCTACATATTCCGGACGGGTAAATTCAGGATCCGGTTCGCCGGGCACAACCGTTCCGCCACCTTGACCTTGACCCTGCACGGGGTTTTTGAGGAGAACATCATCAATAAATATACTGCTTGCAAGACCTTTTATACGTACGCGCACATTTAAAGAGGAGTCCGCCGGAACAGCATGAGAATACGAGGAGAACGACGAGGAAGAAGAGGGGATAGAAAGGGTATCTATCACTCGCCATTCCTCTGAACCGATCCGGTATGCAATCTCCACTTTCTTGTTACTGCCGCCGGAACGATACTTGAACTCAATCGTAGCAAGGCTGTCCATCGCAGGTGTAATCATGTATGCACCCGAGTTGTTGAACTTAATGGCGATGACATTACTGGACTTGTTATACACAGCCCCGCCGCCAAACGACCATGTACCCGAAGGAAGATCTACATTCGTCTCCGAGGACCACGAACCGGAACTAAGAGAGTTAAAATCCTCCGAAAGATCAGCCCGAACTCCGAGAGTTATCAGGCTAAAAAGAGCAAGAAGTGTTACCTTTTTCATGTTCTGTCAAGTTTTTGAATTGATGCTGCAAAGATAGTGCTATTTTTGCAAACGCTTGTACATTAATTACCGAAAAATGTGTAAAAACCGAAAAACACAACAAAAAAAAGAGCACTCGCTCTTGGAGTGCTCTGGTTTTTAGGGAACATGCCTCGTTATGAGATGGCGATTTGGCGTCCGGTCTTGCCTTCTTCGCGTTTGATCTTCGGCAGGTCGATGGTCAAGATACCATCTTCGACTTTTGCGCTAATCTTCGCTTCATCCACATTGTCCGGCAAGGTGTACTTTTGTTCGAAGTTCGTGTATGCAAACTCGCGTCTCAAGTAGTGCGCATGTTTGTCTTCTTCCTTGTGTTCGAACTTGTTCTCGATGGCGACACACAGGTTGTGGTCATCATCGACGTGTACTCTGCAGTACTCTTTCTTAACGCCCGGAGCAGCCAGTTCGACTACATAGCCGTTCTCGTTCTCTTTGACGTTAACCGAAGGCGCCACATTGCTTGCCGTGTTCAGCATGTCATTGTCCAAAAACT
>JAFXWI010000072.1 GCA_017542915.1 Paludibacteraceae bacterium | reverse complement strand
GCACTGCGGTGGGTTGCCACCAGATAATTTCCGTGATTGTGACCGTTCAACTTTTTCGGTCGTTTCAATGCGCCTTGGATATACTCAATTCCTGCGGCGCCGACTTTTGCTTTTGCCATTTCATGCTGACCATTTTTCACCTCCGGTCAGCGTAGAGGGGGTTAGGTTTAACGATTAGTGTTTCTCGCCACGGTAGGTCTCCGTGGTCTTGGTCATGATGGTGGTTGTGGTGTCGCCGTGCTGCACATACGATGCCGTGGTACTCACTACTCGCGTGGCGGTGCAGGACTGCAACCCTAACGCGATAGCAACGCAGGTCACGATTGCCGTCGCGATGGTCGCTACCATCTTGTAAATCTGATTCTTGCTCATAGTTAAGGGTGGTTTTGGAATCCGTCAATCTTGGCGGATGAATTTAAGCGCGCTGCTTTCGGATTGTCCCTTTCTGAGCCGTCCGGACTGAGGACAGACGATAGACGCCCGAACGGCTCATTATCCTATCTTTCCGAAAGCGAGTGCAAAGGTACTGCTTTTTTAGGACATGACCAAATAAACGCATTTGGAAATCCAGTAAAACCCTTGATTTTTAGTTTTGAGGGTCTTGGGAGAGGTCGTATCCTGCATATTCGGAGAATGAAAGTATCTCCGTACCATTCATGTACTGGCGACCATAGAACTGGTATTCCGGAAAATGATGTTTGATACGCCAGCCGTACAAGAGGATCTTGAATCCTTGCATACCGACCTCCCATTGCAGGAGGGTTTCGAGACGGCGAATAATGTCCGTAAAATAATACTTTTTTTTCATCGTTAGACTATTTAGTTAGCACTTGCCCCCTTTCCGCTCTCGTTCCGATCCCTTTCCGCTCCCGATGCGATAGTTGTTTTTTGAGGGAAGCATAGACTTCTTTGAAGATCAGTTGCCGTCTCCGTGTGTCTCCTGCTTCGATGCGTCGTTTGGTAACGGTGGCGGCGATAGCAAAAAGATGTCGCGAGGCGATTTCTTTGGCAGAGAGAGGCTTGGAACGCGGAGCCGGTTTGGAGGGCTGAAGATAAGCACGCACCTGTCCGTTGCGGTAGGTTTTGTAGAGGGTGTTTCCGAGTTTGCCGGAAATGGTGAGGATTTGTCCTGTGAAAGGATCAATGGTACATTTAGCCATAATAAATAATTAAAAATTAAAAATTAAAATTTTTGGTCCATGCAAGGGCTGTCGATGGTCGTTTGTCGATGGTCGGGGGGTCGGGATCAGATCCCGACGCAAGGGACAAGGGGGGGGCTTAGCCCACAATGGGCACGATTGTTTCGCGCAAATATGCGTGAAAGATGAAAAATGTCCTTTCGCCTTATCCCCGTACATAGATGACTTTTTGTCCTGTCGGGTTCGCCATCTGCCAACCGTCACGGGGTTCGGTAGTGTGATAGCGGGCATAGTAGTCCGCATAAGAGAGGGTCTGTTGGCGTGGAGGACGAGCATTCTCTTCCAAGGCACGGACCGGATCGTAATGGACGAACTTGCCTTGCTCCAGTTTGGAGCGAATGGCGTTATAGATGCGTTGTTGCATTTCAGGCGGATAGGTTGCCCAAAGTGCCGCACATTCGGTTTCTCGTTTGGCGCTCGAGCCGTGCTGGCGGAGCAGCACCCATAGTTGTTGAAAATCATTCATAATTTTTTTATTGGTGTTACAAAAAGGTGTTACAAAAAGGTGTTACATATGGTGCTACGTGTACGCGCAGTACGTAACACCCTTTTAACATTTTTTAATTTTCTTTTTTGCTTCTTTTTTCTTTTGCGAGAAAACAATCTGCTACGCCTATCTTTCGAAAGGCGGTGCAAAGGTAGAGTTTTTTGATGACATGACCGAGGACAAAAAAGTCCTCGCAATTTTTCACCGCTCTCCATGTAGGCATAAATATTGCGCACATGTTTTTGGTCTATACCAAATGTATTGGCTACAAACCATGTACTTACTTTGGGATGGAGAAGATGATAATCATAAACCTCCATCCACATAAAAAGATTGGAACTGATCAATCCGCGATGCATGTATTCATCGAACCTACCCTGCTCGCGCTCTGATACTAAGAACTGATAATTATTCATAAAGTACACCGGAGGAGGAATGCTCGGGACGACGTGTCCAAGAGTGTGCCTCCGGCATACTTACGAAAAATCCCCGCGACACTCACGTGAGGCGGGGACAAAAGATACAAAATATTATGAAAAACAAGAATTAATCCTTCTTAATATCCGGATTAATATTTCGACTACCCCACAAAGCGTAGGATAAGATATAGGCTACTCCTATGACAGGAACAATATAACTGATGAGGCAGTTATGGGCTGCTACGACGCTCTGCAGGTACGGCAACACACCCCCGCCTACGACCATCATCATGAAGATACCGGATGCTTTCGCTGTATATTTACCCAGTCCTTCCGTAGCCATATTGAAGATACATCCCCACATGACGGAGGTGCAGAGGCCGCAGAGGACGAGTAAGGTAGAAGCAAGAGGAACCGCCATCACTTCGCCTTTGATAATTGTTTTAGCCATGATGCTATCTCCAATCAGCATCGCTGCGACCATCAGTGCAATAGCGACGGAAGCCACACAGAGCACCATAGTACGGCTGCTTACCTTACCGCCGATAGCGGAACCGATGAATCGGCCGACCAGCATCAGAATCCAGTAACGACCGGCAATGAGTCCGGCAGCCGCGAAACCTACTTTCGGCATCAGATAAGAGATGAGCGTCGCAGGAATACCAACCTCTACACCGACATAGAAGAAGATAGCGATCACACCTAATGTCAGATGACGAAAGGCCCACGGACTACGCTCGTACGTCACTTGCTGGCCGGCGCCGGCCGGTTCAGCGATAGGCGTAAGACGAATGATGAGATAGATGAGTGCAAAGACCATCATGGCGATATAGAGCACGATATTGACATCGTCAATCTCTTTGCCGGCAAGGCTTTCGCCAATGATAGCACCTACGAGCATAGGCGTCAAGGCGCCGGAAAGGGAGTTGAGTGTGCCGCCAATCATATTGAGTTGGTTTCCTCTCTTTCCGCCTCCTCCGAGCAGGTTGAGCATCGGATTGGTGACGGTATTGAGCATACAGACGCAGAAGCCGCAGATGAGTGCGCCGGTCAGATAGATATAGAAGCTATCGAACATACCGCTTGCCCACTGGATGCAGATACCTACGAAGCCTAAGAAGATCGCCGTTAGAGCTGTCTTCTTGTAGCCGTACTTAGCCAGGAAATTACCGGCCGGGATACCAATGATGAGATAAGCCAGGAAATTGAAAAGATTTCCCAACATACCCATTCTTTCTGCTTGCGCAGGGTCATCAAACGAGGCTCCCCAGATCTTACCGACCGGAGCAGCCAGGTTAGTAACGAAGGCTATCATCGCGTATAAGAACATCATCGCGATGATGGTAATGATTCGCAAGGAATCAATTTTTTTCGTATTCATCATTCCGTAATCAGTTTTCAGTAATCTATTTTTTTGCGGCGGGTGAGTATCCACGCGCCGTATGCCAAAGCGAAGAGAAGAAGCGGGATGAAGGCATCACCGAGGGGGAACTGGTTTTCCTGACTTCCTTGTCCCGGCGTAGAAGGCGTACCCGGTGTACTCGGTGCCCTTCTGGGACCTCCGGCACCTTCATACGTTGCCGTTCCGTCCTCAGCCAGGATCGGTGTAGCGCTGTAGGCACTACCCGATCCTGCTAAGGTACTGGTCGATTGGAAGACCGCGGTCGGTGTCTCCGCCAGCATTGTTGTCCGCTGCCGGTCATAACCGGTCGGACGATACATATTCTTATATTCAACGGCGTTTGCTACGATCGGCAGTACTGCCAAGAGTACTACTACCGATAACCTGCAACCCGTAACCTTTATATCTTTTATTGCTTTCATGACTGTTTTCCTTTCTTTCATTTGACATTCTAAAATTCGTTAAACAATCATTTAATCATCTGTCCATCCACGCCGTACATCCGTCCACTACGGATAATGTAAACATGGTCGTTGATGATGAGCTTGCGTACCTCTGACGGCTGACCACTGACAACTGAATGCTCAATGCCTGTCGGCACTTTCTGGATTGGTGTCGCGCTGATGATGAAGCGTACTTCGCTGTCGCCGGCTGAGGTGGTGAACGTATAGTTGTTCTCCTCGCTTATGAGCGTGGACATCTGTGCTTGGAGGTCATTGAGGTACAGCGTCTCGTCGCCATCGTATTCGAAACTCATCGTGCAGCTGTTATTAGCACCTGCGCGGAAACCGACTACCGTTCCCTCGAAACTCGGGATAGCGCTTACGGCATCATAACCGCCTTGCTCATTGATGACATATACCGATGGAGCTACTTCGCCGAAGCTCATCTTCTCTCCGTCCCAACCGTTGTCGAAACCATCCGAGAAGTCCTCACGCGCCAGGATGACTACGCGGTCGTTGTACAGTGCACCGTTCGCACGGATCTTCATTACATCCGGTTTCGTCTCTTCCTGCTTGCGCATCTTCATCGGACCGGCTACAATGTCAGTATGGTTACCCGCCGGACGAACGAGGTCGTTGTAGTTCAAAGTGATAGAACCAGACGTACCGCCAACACCGTTCGTTGTTACGAAGAAACCTTGCATCGGAGCAATCAGACCATTGCCGGTGTACGTAGCCGAGTTGATTGGCACAGAAATATACGTACCGGCTTCTGTTCCTTCTTCCGAGCCATCCTCTGCCATACCGGTGTTGAACAGATAAACGGTTGCCGGTGTCGAAGTGAAGGTAGCATCACTGCCTTCTATGTCAAACGAAGCGATGCTTATCGGTGCGGTCCACGAGTTAGCCAGAACCATATCGGTGCTTGCTGCCATCGTCACGGACTTGCTCGTCGTAGGAACTAATGTACCGCCCATGACGTGGGTCGTAGCGCTGTTCTGTGTGAGGCAGTAGCCTGCGAACGGAGTCAGCTCATCACCTCCATGTACAACCTCCCAGCTGCCGTTGTTCCACTTGTACATCCAGCTGCCATAATAGTTATACAGAGGTATCGATCCTGTGAACGGTGTACCGACATACTGCCAGTTCCACGTGTTGCCAACAATAGTGGCTTTCGAATACATCATTACAGTAGCCTGACAAGCATTGCTGTTATTGAATATCAACGATGCGTTTCCTGCGGACGAGGACTCCAAGATGAGATCTTCCAGACGGGTTGCCAAGCGGTTCGAACCGTCGGTCGTACGCGTGATCGTACCTGCTACCTCCAGACCCTTGTTGGCCTGAATGGTCAGTTTACCGGTGTGGCTGTTTTGATCCAGAACGATACTCTTTGCGGTTGCGTGATCCGCAGCAACCAGTACCGGAGCTTGAATAGTGACATCGTGACCCAATGTCGGCACGCACTCCGGTGACCAGTTGGAAGCGGTGCCCCAATCCGAATCAGTAGCACCTGTGAAGGTTAAAGCTACCGGTGTCCACTTAGCATATGCAGTCACATTTCCGTCATACTTCCACTTACCATCTTTATCCACATAGTCCGTTGTCCAATGATAAAAATGAGCAGAAGTAATGATTTCCGTACCGGTACCATCGGTATTGGTCCACCATCCACCGAAGGTATAACCGGTTCTGGTAGGATCGGTGATACCATCAAACATACCTCCGCCATCTGCTTTTGCTGTTCTGCCATATACCGCCGTCAGACTTGCCGGAGAACCGCCACTACCGCCATTATCGTCCAAAGTAATGGTCAACTCATGTGCTGTCCATCTTGCATAAAGAGTCACCGTTTCGTCTTGCGTAGCAGACAAGTTCGTTACGCTCTGACCATTGGTATAGGAAGAGCCGCTTCCATCCGCTGCTGTATTCCAACCGGCAAAGTCAAAACCGGCACGTGAGAATCCGTTGGATGTCAAATTCTTCGCCTCATCATAGGTGTGCGAAGAACTGGTTGTCGAGCCGGTTGCAGCACCGTAATATTGTGCATCGTTAGCATCGTATTCGATAGTGTAAGTATTGGCCGTAAATTGCGCATAGACGCTGATATTACCTTCAATCTTATCATAAACATCATCGCTTGCCATATAGGATATAGCCGTGCCATCACTTGCCGCATCGTACCAACCTTTGAACGTATAACCGGTTGCGGCTGTTTTGGTAAAGGAGATGGCTTTGTCGGAAGTAACATATTGCCCGGAAGTGATAGCTACCTCATCCACAGTAGCCGTCACGGCACTACCGCCCGTACCATAACCGAAGGTAACGGTATAGGATGTCGGATAAGTCACTGACAGCACCTTGTCCGTTGCATTCCAAGTAAAGGTGTACGTACCTTTACCGGCAGTCTTAATACCGCACTCTTTCGTCTTATCGGTCGCGAAACCATCCCAATTGGAACTATTACCATATGTCATGTAATAGATTTGAGTATTATCTTTTTTATAGACACTCCCCGCTCCATTATCATTGATGGTAAAAGTGTATTGGGTATTAGCCGGAAGATCAATATCAAAGGTATAGATATCATCCCCATCCGTCTTTGCATATGTACTCCAATAGGTATGCTCTAAGTTTAGATATACCGACCATATCTTAGCGAACTTCGCATAAACGGTTTTGTTGCCATTAATCGAACTGAGCGTCAATGTCAGATTGTTGGATCCGATAGTAACATCTGAAGCATCGCCATCATAAGCGGTAGTACATTCCGCATTACTATACCAGCCTTCTACGTAATAGCCGGCACTCGGTGACGCGGTAAAGGTGATGTCACTCCCGGTAGCGAAGAATTGTCCGTTGGTAATTGCAAATCCACCGCCTCCACCTTCGTTCGTCTGCGCCGATACACTACCATAAGAGTCGTTATTCACGCCGAGCGTCAAGGTGTGCGAAGCTTGGCGCTCTACCGTAACAGTCGGATAGTAGTTGGTTCTGGACAACTTGGTGATTTTGAAGATATAGGTACCATATCCCACCGTAGCAATTTTGACATTGTTATTTTCTGTATTGAGTAACATGTCGTCCCCTGAATTGAGGAGAGACAAGTTAGATGATGGTCCATAATTTCTATTAGGAGTACGATCATGTATGGAGAATTTATACTCCTTATTTGGATGTAGAGTACATGTACACGTCAAATTGACCGGAATATCCTCCGATCCGGATGGTTCTATGGATGTTGTACCGGTCAATGGTGTACCGGTTGTCCATCCCGACATACCTACTGACGTATCCACACCATTCATATCGGAGCCGCGTAATTCATATCTCGGTTCAAAAGTAGCCGTTAGCGTGCCATCTGAACCGGAACCGAGACCGCTAAGGGTCGTTGTGGCACTGGTTGTGCTGGAGACATTAAAGTTCTTACCATCCGGTACCGTCCAGTGACTGAACATATATCCCGGATGCGGTACAGCGGTTATTTCTCGTGTAGTGATCACACCTACTTTTGCGGCTGTTACTGTCGATCCGTTTATTTGCACATAACCATGACCATCATTAGCAATCGTAACATCGATAGTATCCTCTGTAAACTTGCCTTCGAAATGTTCCAGCGCGCGGATATTCGAACTCGTATAGGGATTCTCCGTACTAATGCGGTATCCATAATCATTATTGTACCAGCCACGGAACGTAAAGCCCGGCGTAGTAGGCGTAGCCGTATAAGTGATACTTCCACCTTCCGCCACATATTGCCCGCTCGTTATGGTAAAATTGTGTCCGCTCTCCGTTGTCTGTGCCGATACTGTACCGCCGGCATCATCCACATCTTTATACCAAGCTCCATCCACTTTGACATACGCCCGTTTCAACTCCAGTTGATAAGAAGTCGGACCACTGACAGAAACGGTAGGATAATAGACACCATCCGTCAGCGTCACATCCGATATGGTGAACGTATAGTTCCCGTAACCTTTGGAGTCAAGATAGACATGACCATCCGCAGTATTCATCAACAACGCATCTCCATCTTCGATATGTGTACCCGATGTAGCATAGCCGTAACTTAATCCATTATCTCTATTACGGACAAGGAACTTGAATGTCGTATTCGGATCCAGTTGCCGTGTGCATGTTGCCGTCAAAGGCGAATTGGAGGTAACTTCAAACGGGGCGCGGTACTCACTTGCTGATTCCCATCCCGGCATACCACCTCCGGCTTCGCCTGTACTATACAAGACGCCAACCAGATAGAATCTCGGTTCGAAAACAGCAGTGAGGGTACCATCGTGTTCCGCTTTGATAGTAATCGGATTAGAGGTAGATGAGTATTCATGACCGGGACTTACATATACATCAAAATCTTCCCCTGTTTTCGAGAACCGCCATTCTTTGAATCGCCATGCAGCGTTAGACGGCACAGCCGTAATCTCCGCTGTTTCTGTTACATAATAGGCATTAACAGACGTCTGTGTAACTCCACCTATTTGAATAGAGCCACCAGCCGGAGAGGATGACGGATCAACCGCCAATGTAATGTCATACGGATGCTCTGTCCATTTGGCATAAAGAGTAGTTGACATGCCGGCATGGATCCAATGCTTGCTGGCATCGGTATAGTCATCCACAGACGCTATCCACTCACCAGCTGCATTGATGACTTGTACGCCTGTTACTTCTTCATTCACCTCATCATAACCCGTATAAAATCCGCCAAAGTCATAATGTGTTTTGGTAGGAACAGTCGTCAAATCCGATAAAACATCCGAATTAAATGCCACATCCATGTAGGTCGGATCAACACGAGTTGTAGGAGTAAGATCATTCAACTGAATACGGACGGTGAATGTACGCCAGCCCCAACTATCTGTTATGTATTTTTGGAATTTACCAAGACCCGCAGACGTAGATGCAGCAGGGTTCACTTTTCGACTATCATTATTATCATTCGGTTGACAATTCGCATAATCACCCGGAGCGAAATAATAGTATTTATCATCTCCTATTTCAAAATAATTCTCGATTTCAGTACCCGGATATGTTGTTCCTTCAATACTACTCTCACTATCGTAAATATGTAGATAATGATGCGTCCAATCATTGAATTTGTATAAATAGCAATAATCGATATTGGGGTGATTAACGGTTGGATAAGTCACCTTCATTACATGCGTACTCTTGTTATACTCAAATTTATAGGTTCCCGCACCGGCTGTAGCCAAACGAATATCATAACCCGTTGTTCCTAAGGTATATCCGGGAATCGTACCAGACCACACATTATTGTCCAAAGTGTATCTTGTTGAGCCATCCCGAATACAGAACTGGTACGTTGTGTGAGCGCTTAAAGTAACCTCGTATGTACCATCGTTATCATCAAAATCAAATGCTTGATTATGCGGGTTATTTAAGTCAATCAGTCCATCAATGCAAACACCAGGAGCCCAGCGCGTAGCACTATCCCATTTGTACTTATCTATACCGCCATCTTTCTCCGATTCGTTTTTGATTTTGAAATAGTTCTTACTGCCAAACGAATTATAGTCAAATGTCTTTGTCCACCATGAGCCATCACTTCCTTTTCTGTAGAAGCACACATTTGTCCATCCTTCATCAATATCACAACACGCGAGGTACGACTCTCCTTCAACAACCGACATGGTATAATCCGCATCTCCTTCCTTACCTCCCCAACAGTGAACACATGCAAAACCAGCTCCACCACTCAAATTAGTATAGTCATCCCACATCGTTACTAATGAATAGTCGAAATATATTCGTCTATTTCCAGCCCACATCTGTCCGGCTCCCATGGTAATGAGGAGAGCAAAAATGATTCCAATTCTATAAAAACTATGTCTCATGATGTATTGGATTTTAAAATTAGTAACCCTGCGGGAAACCAATCCCGCAGAGCCGGTATAGGGCGGAAGCCCTAAAAGATTATTTTACTTCAGCGCCGAGGGCATTGAAGGTCTTGCCGTCACGTAGGATACGCAGTTCGCCGTTGACGATACGTTTAACGGACTTGCCTTCCGTCTGGATAGTCTCCACCGCCGAAGGAATTTCCGGGAAAGCGACAACGAGGTTCTGGCTTGCTAAAGTCCATGTGAAGGTGTAATCACCGGCTTGGTCAGCAACGAATTCGAAGTTGCGACCACTATTCACAATATTAACATTATCCGCATGATCCCAGTCACGGTGGATTTGGTACAGGTTTTCGCCCTCACCGTTAAGGCTGAGATAGAAGCCTTCGAGCCATACCTTCATCTCATAGGTACCTGCCTCCAGAGCAAACGTCACGCTGGCGCTTGCTTTATCCTCTGCAATGGTCATCGGGTGCGCTTCCGGTCCCCACGCACCTTCAGCAAAATTGCCCACGATAGAGACAGCAGGGCTATCGCCATGTGTCAGCCATGCGCCATCCGTCCAACCTACCAGATAGTAACAGTCCTTGCCTTCCGGAATCACAAGATCTCCGGTTTGAGTCCAGAGGTTTTCGGAATCCCAAGGTATGGATTGGCAGTCACCTTGTGCACGAATAAAAAGGAGGTTGTTGTTGTCATCAGGAATTTCTGCTGAGAACAGATATTCCTCGCCTTCTACGAGAGCTAACTTGGCATCCGCATCTGCGGCTCCGCCCCAAGAGTGAACAAAGAACACAGCCCCGAAGGACTTCCAATCGTCGTTCACTTGCAGGTAAATGCTTTTAGCAGAGAGGCTGCTTACTGCCATCACTGCTACGAAAAAGGAAAAAATCTTTCGCATAATACAATGTTTTTTAATGGTTAATAAAATGGGTTAATTATAGTTTTATTGTTTCGGTACAATCTTTATCGCACATCCCCCACCGGCAGCGGTGAAGAGTCTGAGCTTCGATTTAGAGGTCACGGTTTTGGTAGTAATGGTATATGCCTGCGGGTTATTGCGGTAATGCGCATCTTTCGCGTCGGCATAGATGGTTGCGGTATATTTCTGTCCCGCGGGCAGGAAAGAGAGGTCGATCATTGCGGTTCGCGGATCATAGCCGTTGGTGGAACCAATGAACCAAGCGTTTTTGTCTTTCTGCTTGCGGGCGATGGTGACATACTCATAAGGCTCAGCCTCCAGATAATAAACCGTATCCCACTCTACCGGCACATCAACGATAAACTGGAAAGCATCGCGGAAACGCTCGTAGTTCTCGGGGAGGTCTGCCGCCATCTGAAGCGGGCTATAGAGAGTGACATAAAGCGATAGTTGGTTACAGAGCGTGGTGTTACACCATGAGTTGGAATTCGGATTCAGTTTATGGATATCATTCTCAAAGATACCCGGTGTATAGTCCATCGGACCGCCGATGAGACGAGTGAAGGGCAGCATGGTCGTATGGTTCGGGACAGAACCTCCGAAAGCTTGATACTCCGTGCCCTGTGCAGACTCATTACCGATAAGGTTCGGCCATGTACGGCATAGTCCTGTCGGACGAACTGCCTCATGCGCATTCACCATCAGATGATACTTAGCAGCTTTCTCAAGACAGTACTGATAGTGGTTGTTCATGAATTGGGAGTAATGATGTTCACCGATCGGCAGGATATTTCCGACGTAGCCGGATTTGACAGCAGGGTACTCGTATTTGTTCATGAACTGGTACGCGGTATCGAGCCAGCGCTCGTAGTTACGGATAGCGCCTGAGGTCTCGTGGTGCATGATCATCTTGACACCTTTGGACTTGGCGTAGTCATGGATACCTTCTACATCGAAATCCGGGTACGGAGTGACAAAGTCATAAACGAAATCTTTCTCGTTGCCGAACCAGTCTTCCCATCCTACGTTCCATCCCTCGACAAGCACGCCGTCAAAGCCGTATTTGGCTGCAAAATCGATGTATTTCTTCACGTTTTCGGTGGTAGCGCCATGCCGTCCGTGCGGTTTGGCTTTGGTGTAATCGGTTTTACCGATATGGATGGACGGGAAATCCCAAGTATAGGACCAATCGCGCATACCGGCAATCATCTCCCACCATACGCCTACATACTTCATCGGTTTGATCCAGGAGGTGTCGGATATCTTACAAGGCTCGTTGAGATTAAGCACGATACGGGATGCAAGGATATCCTGCGCTTTCTCACCTACCATAATCACACGCCACGGGCTGACCGCATCCGTCTGGATATGTCCTTTCGTACCGTCGATATCCGGCGTGAGCCATGAGGTGAAAGTCATCGTGTTCTCATCGAGATTGAGATGCATACAAGAGTAGTCGATGAGAGCTGCTTCGTGGATATTCAACCAAAGCCCGCTATTGGTCTTGAGCAGGATAGGCGTCTGCACACCGGTATAGGAGAAATTGGTCGTGGACAGATTCGCCTTGTTCGTTTTCTCCTGAATAGCACGAATCTCGCTCAGTTTGCAGCGCGTATATTCGTATTCCTGCGTGTCGTAGTCACCAGGAATCCAATATGCTGTGATATCCCCCGGCATAGCGAATTCCGTATGCTCTTCTTCGATGACAAAGTAATTCAGATTACGCTGTTGCGGGAAGATATAGCGGAAGCCTAAACCGTCATCATAGAGACGGAACTGAATCCGGATATAGCGGTCTTTTTCCGGTTGCTTGAGCGTAATGAGCATCTCGTGATAACTATCGTGTATACGACGTTCCTCTCCCCATACGGGTGTCCACCAATCGTCATGGATAAAACGCTCGGATCCGGTCATCACAAAGCCGTTCATCAGACCGTTGGTATTACTCTCGATCGTCTGTTCTTCCTTATAGTCATTGAAATTTCCGCGTGAGTGTTCTCCGCGAAGAGAGATACCCAGATAGGACGGACGGATGACGGTGTCGCCTTTATGGAGCAACCAATAGACAGGACGACCACCCTGTACATCGAAATACGCAGTCAGGTTAAGCGAAGGGGACTCCACTTTCTCGATAGCAGCTATGGGACAAAAGACCGCTGCACTCAAAGACAATAGACAAAAGACAAAAATGTATTTTTTCATTGTTACTTATATTATTTTTCAACAACAATCATAGTCCAATACTGGATGGCAGGAACGGTGAGGGTCAACTGACCGCCTGCATACTCCCACGCTACCTCCTGCGCAGCACCCTGCTGATAATCCGGTGTAGCGACCCATACACGGCTCGGTTGGGCACTAACGGCAAAGGAGACCGGTATCTCTTTAATAAGGCTCTGCGGAGCCTGATCGCCGTCCGAGTCACACCAGTCGAGGTGCGTCGCATTACGGTACGAGAGCAGGTGGATCACATCGCAGTCGTCCAGATGACGTCCGATTGTAGCGATCTGGTTCGCTTTCGGTCCCCATTGGTTGAATACATAATCGCTGGTGCTCGTCACGTCCACGCCGTACCAGTCGGAGTTGATGCCGCCAGCCGGCGTAGCAGGGCGAAGGAGGTTCTCATACGCTACCGCAAAATCGTAATAACGTATCATGGCGCGTTTCAGTTCACCGGTCATCGTGAGGTTATCATCCGGGAAATACTCATGGCAGAGCATATGCTCGCCCATCTGAAGGATCGTACCGCCCCATGCGGAAGCCGCAGCCGTAGCCATGATGATACCCGGCGTATTGAAATAGCCGCGACCTTTTAGACCGAGATCGTAATTGAGGTACGCCGCCAAGACCGTCTGCTTGCCGTTGGACCAGTTCGCATTATCCGTGATGATACGGGAGAAAATACCATAACCGTCCGTATTGCTGTGCTCCCATACCTCGGTGTAGCAGAAATCGACAGGCGCAGAAGCGATCTGTCCCTGCTGACCGTACTGACCGACGGCGTTCATGACGATACGTTTGTTCGGCTGAGCCGTTTTCTCATTAGCGATGAACGATCCGAAAGCGGACTGCACGTCGATGACATTACCGCTATAGTCATAGACGGTCGTCGGACGCACGCCTAACTGGTCGATCTGCCAGCCGTCAAAATTGAAGACCGAATAGACCTCATCGTTCCGCGCACGGAGATAATCGCGCCAACCGTCGTTATGCAGATCGGTCAGGTAGATCGCACTCTTAAAGGGCGAGCCCAGCGGGTGGTTGTCCACATGCGTATGCAACTTGTCGGTGTACATCAGCCATTCGGGGTTGACATCATCCGTCGCATAGTCCTCCAGACAACCGTAACCGAGATTATAGAAGAGCGTCACCATACCGCGCTTGTGCGCACCGTCAATGTAACCCTGTACCGTCGAGCGGTAGCAGTTACGGGAGATAATATCCGTCCATACGTCCATCGGCTGGGTAGCTGAACCTGCCAGCGGATGATGGTGCTTCCAATGCCAGTCCTGGAACTGCACATAGTTGATATGATAGCGGTTGAGATCATTAAGCACGTTGGCGATATCGGATGCGGACATCTTGCCGTAGGTCGAGAGGAAACCGTTACGCGGGAAGCGGCTCGGCTCAGACGACACGTCTATACCGACAGACGAGATCACCTCATCGCGTCCGTTGACATTCTTATGCAGTTCCACCATATAGCCCTGAAAATCCTCTGCAGGCGGTTGCCATGTCCAGCGGGACGAAGAGAGCGGCTCCTGCTTGAGGATCTTGCCCAGATGGGTATAACGCACCGTGACCGATCCTTCGGGCATGCTGTTGAGCGAGAGAGTGACTTTCTCACCGGGCTTGTACGCCGCCTTATCCGTCGAAAGCAGATTCGGGATATAACTCTCGCCATAGGTGACGGGGTCATTGTCCGGCTCGATGATGTTGCAGGAACTGATCACGAGCGCAGCAAACAGAATATAGATCAGAGACATCCTTTTCATAATTTAACAAATGATATAGTCGTGTCATTAATGTTGATTCGTATCTGGTACTCACCGGGGTTGGAGATCAGCCATTTGTTATCGGCTCCGCCGACGCGTGCTTCGAACGTACCGTTGGTCGTCGGTGCGCAGTCCGGCGTCGGGGCATAGAGCATCTCACCCGACCAGTCGGACTTGAGCTCCGTGGGGAACTTGATCTGTCCGGCGCTCAGGTTACCCTCCCATGTGAAGATATTGGTCTCGGGATGCTGCATCTCCGTGATGTTATCCCAACTCCAGCCGCCCGGCGTAGCGTCACCGATCATGTACATATGGTTGTACACCTCGCCTCCGAGGTAGGTGACAGAGATCGTCAGGGCTTTTACATCGGCCTCGATACGGTAGTTACCGCCCTTGTCAATGAGCCATTTATTGTCCGAGTAGGACTCTTCCGTCGGGCGATAAACCATCTTGGTCGCGTCTGTGAGGTCGCTTACATAGCACGGCAACCATGTGGAGTCCGCAAGGAGCAGTTTGAACTCACCTTTGTTCAGTTTGCCGGTCCAATAGAAACGACTGAACTGCGTCATGTCGATCACCATCGGTGTGGCGCGGTCAAGACTCCATCCGTTAGGCGTAGCGTCACCGACCAGATAGAGAGCGGTTAACATGGTCACGTTCCATGCTATCTTCACCTTCACCACCGGAGACACCTGTTCTTCGCCGGTCTGCATTACTTTGGCGCGTACTCGCCATTCGAAGGTCTGGTACGCATCTTCGGGGTCGGTAGGGAACGTAAGTGCCAAAGTATCCGCCAGTTGCTTGTGACCGAACACCATCGTACGATCCGCCGTACGACCTATCTTCCATTGGAGACCACCGGCGAAGTTATTACCCTCTTTGTCCATCTCGAGGATATAACTGATAGCCGAACCCGTTCCGTGATTAGAACCCGCCGTCCACGCCATTTCGAGTGCAGGCAGGTCCTTATAGACCGGCAGGCAATATACCGAGTCCGTGGAGAGCGTCAAGGTCAGCGGTAATTCCTCCGCCGCCGCGTCTTTCTTCTCACAGGACGAGAAGAGAAGCGCGCATAGTGCCACAAGCACTATATTTGAAATTTGATATTTGAGATTTAAGATTTTCATTACCATCCGGGGTTTTGCGTTAATAACTCATTTGCTTCTATCTCCTGCATCGGAATAGGGAACAGCAGATGCTTGGTCGTGGCAGCCGTCTTGCCGATGGAGTGCAGGAACGTGAGGGCGTAATTGTCCGGATAGCGGAGCATATCGAACCACCGGTGTCCCTCAAACGCCAATTCGATACGGCGCTCATGGATGATCTTCTCCCGCATCTGGAGCTGCGTCAGTCCTTCTATCTGCGCACGACTGGTCAGTCCGGCACGCTTGCGCACTTGGTAGAGCGGCTCCTCCGCCTCTTTGGTACGGCCTAACTCGTTGAGTGCCTCGGCCTTCATAAGCAGCACATCCGCGTAACGGGTGACGATCCAGTTCTGGTTACTCGTGTTATAGTCCGGCGACTGCGCCTTGGTCAGCAGAAACTTACGGACGTTATAGCCCGTCGTGGACCATGTGCCGCTGTAGGTATAGCCGTCGAAAGTCGGACAACCGGTGTAGAAGAGGGTCTTGTCCTTACGTAAGTCACCCGGTTCGTACTGGCTGACGAACTCCGGCGTAGGCTGGTTCCAACCGTAGCAACCGGCTGCCATACCCGAGTTACGCGGACCCTGATAGGTGCTGATCCACGACGCCTGGTTCTCATTCGACCAGAAATCCTGATTGGTCTTGCCGTAGTACTGCACCTCGAAGATGGACTCCACCCCGTTCTGCTTGGCAGGGTTATAGTTATCCGCATAGTTAGGCGCCAGTTGGTAACCCATCTTACCTATCTCTTCGCATAAGCGCACCACCTCGGCATACTTGGTCGTATTCGGTTCATAGGTCATATAGACGCGTGCCAACTCCGCCATCGCCGCCTCTTGCGTAGCACGACCGATATCCTTGCTACCGTACTTGCTGCGTTGCGGGAGTAGCGAGATCGCCTGCTTCAGGTCCTGGGTGATGAGGGCATAGATCTCACTGACCGAGGCACGGCGCATCTTGAGCTGGCTATCTGCCGACAGAGGCTCCGTAGGCATCGGTACACCGCCGAACAAGCGCACTAATATAAAGTAGTAATGCGCACGCAGGAAATGTGCTTCCCCCAATAGACGCGCCTTGATATCGTTGTCGATATTCATCTGCGGCACGTTTGCCAGCACGAAATTACAACGTAATATACCCGGGGCAGGTCCGCGCCAGAGGTCAAGGGCTGCGAAATTATCCGAGGTAGCAATGAAATTCGCCATCTCCACCGTCTCCAGTCCGTCCGTACCACCACCGGCGCCTACCACACTCTCGCCGGCAATGATATCCAGCGTCCAGATGCGCATGTTGTATAGTTTCGGCCACTGAAGAGGCTGATAACACGCATTTACCGCAGCGATAGCGTCCGCTTCGGTTTGAAACCCGTTAGTCGTATCAACCGAGTCCCAAGGCTTGCGCTCCAAGAAATTACAAGATGTGATGCAAAGCATCACGACCGCCATGAGCATGGCTGACAGACCGTTGACACTGACAGACCGCTTCGCTGTTAGACCGCTTTTCAAACTGTTAGATATATATTTATTCATAGCTTTTCCTCCTGCTTTAGAACATGATATTCAATCCGAATGTAAAATTACGCGTGAGGGGATAGACATTGCCGTCTATACCGCTTCCACCCACCTCGGGATCGAGACCCGTATAACGCGTGATCGTATACAGGTTCTGTCCGGAGACGGAGAAACGCACCTCATCCATCTTCGCTTTCTGCGTCAGATGTTTGGGCAGCGTATAACCCACCGTGATGCTCTTCAAACGCAGGTAGTCACCCGGTTCCAGGAAACGGTCGCTGGTGCGGTTGTTCTTGTTCGGATCAGAGAACACGGCACGAGGCATCGTGGTCGAAGGGCAGTCCGGACGCCAACGGTCCAACACCGTCGCCATCTGGTTCTGCGCTACCGACATCGCTTCCAGCGTCGCACGGTTGCCGTTATAGATCTTATTGCCTGCCGCTCCCTGGAGATAAATCTCTACATCCACGCCGTAGAACTCAAAGCGGTTGTTCATGGAGAAGGTCCACGAAGGAGTCGGTGAACCGAGGTAAGTGCGGTCCTCCTCGTTGATGACACCGTCATTATTGAGGTCCTTGAAGCGGATGTCACCGGGCTGGGTGGAAGTGTACTTGTCACTGCCGATGGTCTGGATAGCATGCGCATCGACTTCCTCCTGCGATTGGAAGATACCGTCCGTCACATAACCGTAGAAAGCCGCTACCGGATGACCGACCGCGTGGATATTGCAGTCGAAATACATCGGTACATCGCCATTGAGCGAAAGGATACGGTTGTGGTTATATGCAAAATTGACAGTGGTCGTCCATGTGAAATTGGTCTTCTTGATATTCATGCTGTTGAGGCTGACCTCAATACCCATGTTCCGCATACGTCCGGCATTGATGCTCGGCACCGCCTCGTCCGAATAACCGCTGCTGATAGGTACCGACATCGGCACGAGCATGTCATTCGTATTCTTGATATAACCGTCGATGGTAGCATGTAATCGCTGGTCGAAGAGCGCCAGATCCATACCGACGTTGTACTGCTCCACAGTCTCCCAACGAACGTTGGGGTTAGGCAGTACCCAAGGTGCCAGACCGGGTGCCTGCTTGCCGCCGAACACGTACTGCACCGTCTGCAACTGGGACGCATAGGCGTAATTGCCTACCGAAGCCTGGTTACCCGTCAAACCGTATCCGGCACGCAGTTTGAAATCCGTGAGCCAGAAGGTCTTCTTAAACCAATGCTCCTCGCTCATACGCCACGCAATGGCTACAGAAGGGAAATATCCCCATCTATTCTTTTTGGAGAAACGAGATGATCCATCTGCTCGGAAGGTAGCGGTGATCAGATAACGGTTGTCGTAACCGTAAGTGACACGACTCATGAATGAGAGCAGCGACCAATCGGACTTGTTACCGCCCAAGGTTGGTTGCAGCAGACCGTTACTGAGCTGGCGCGCCTCTTCGGAGATGAAGCCCTGCACCGCTCCGCTCATATACTCGTAGTTATTCGCCTGCATAGACGAACCGATCATCGCCGTGAAAGCATGTTTCTCTTTGAAGGTCTTGACGAAAGACAACGTATTGTCCCAAAGCCAGGTGATACTCTTGTCAAACGAATGACTCACCTGACTCTCCGGTTGAGCGATAGGCTTCCAGTCATATGCCGGTGACCAGCCTTCCGTATCCCAATACATGACCTGCATACCGAATGTAGTTTTGAAGATAAGCCAATCCAATGGCTTTATCTCCGCGTAGATATTACCCAACAGGTTGTAACCCTTGGTCACACTGGTGTTCTCCTTCATCTTACCGATCGGGTTCGTGATGTCACCTACGTACATTGCCAGTCCTTCCGGTCCTGCCCAGGAACCGTCTTCATTCTTTATCGCCTGCGTAGGTAAAGCGCGCATGGTATTTTGTATATTGTACTCACCGGAAGACTTGATATCATGGTTCATGGAGAGTTTGTGTCCGAAACGAAGCCAGTTGAGTAACTGCGTGTCGTGGTTGAATTGGAGCGTAATACGCTTATAGGCAGAGGTCTTGATGATACCTTTCTGGTCAAAGTACGCACCGGACACATAGAAATTGGACTTCTGCGTACCGCCCGAATAACTGAGGCTGTAGTTCTGCGTCGGAGCAAACTGCCACAACTCGGACATCCAGTCCGTACCATGACCCAACTGAGTCGGATCCGCGTACGCCGTGTATTGGGGTTGACCGGCTGCCGCCATCATCTCGTTATGAAGCGAGGCGAACTGCGAAGCGTTGAGCAAAGGCAACGTGCGCTGGATCTGGTCAAAACCGAAGGAGGCTTTGAGAGAGATATGCCCTTTCTCGTTCTCCCCTTTCTTGGTGGTAATGATCACCACTCCATACGCGCCGCGCGATCCATATATAGCAGTAGCGGAAGCATCTTTAAGTACATCTATACTCGCTACATCGTCCATATTGATCATATTCAGAGGCACATCGGTGGGTACACCATCAATGACTATCAGCGGTTGGGAGTTATTGATACTACCTATACCACGAATGTTGAGACTTACATTGCTACCCGGGGCACCGGATCCAGTAACCTGCAGACCCGCAGCACGTCCTTCCAGCGCCGCTCCGATAGATGGCGCCGGTGTCTTCTGCAGGTCTTTGTCACTCACTTGGGAAATAGAACCGGTCAAGTCGCTTTTCTTCTGTACACCGTAACCAACTACCACCACTTCTTCAAGCACCTCCGTGTCCTCTTTGAGGACAATATTCATGTTAGCCTTGGCAGGTAGAGATTGCGAGGCATAGCCTATATAACTGATCTCCAGCGTAGCGCCTTCAGCTACTTCCAACGTGAAATTACCGTCAAAATCGGTAATGGTACCGTTGGACGTACCTTTCTCCAGAATACTGGCACCGATAATCGGTTCTCCTTTTTCATCCACAATCACACCCGTCACCTGCGCACTCAAAGGGAGCGCTGCAACCAATAGGGCAATAATTGCAATCAAAAATGGAGTAAAGAGTTTTTTCACAATACTGAACATTTTAGGGTTAGACAAAATTTATTTTGCGCTGCAAAGTTACGACTTTTCATGCAAGTACGCAACAGGCATATCTAAAAAAGTAGTACTTACAAGCCACATAAAAAATGCATATTACTGAAATTCAATAATATGCATTTTTATTAGGTAGTATAAAAAAGTAGTGCAATTTAATTACAAAGCGGCTAATTTTTGTTCAAATTCATCCCTGTCACCCTTCGCCCAATTACGCATACGTGTACGTGAATTATAAATTGTAGAGAGAGAGTAACGCAAGAAATCCGCTATCTGACGGCTGTCTGTGATACCCAGATGAATGAGCGCTAATACACGCAAATCGGTATTCAACCGCTCTTTAGGTTTGATGCGCAGTTCGGCTTCAGGTACCAACAAGTCCTTGACCTGCGTCACAAAATCCGGGAACAGTTCCAGGAACGCATCGTCAAAATCCGAGAGTGTGGTCATCTTCATATACCGTCCGATATAGACCGTCTTGATGCGGTTACTCTGACGCAACGCTTCGTTACTCAGCGCCAGGCGGCTGTTGAGTAGTGCCAACCGACGGTGCTGGTGGTTTCTATAGGCAAGGAAGATGATGAGCATGGCTGCTATAACCAACACGCTGACTATCATAGCTATCATCCAATACTGCCGCTTTTGCATCAGTTTAAGATGCGCATCTTCCACCACCGGATAAAGAATACTCGTTTCAATGGAACGCACACGTGCGCAACCGGACATGGCGTCTTGTGCCGCGCATTGCATATAATGGAAAGCGCGGTCTATATCCCCTTCTTCGTATAGTAACACCGCCAATTCGCGCAATGCGATATACTCGCGGATGGAGTTACGCAAGTCCGCTATTGCGGATATAGCCAGATAATGCTTCGCCTTTTCTCTGTTGTCGATTGCCCTATATATCTGCGCACGAGTGACAGCAAAGACCGGCTCTTCGTACTGCCCTTCCACGCGATTCGCCTGTTCGTAGGCTTCCAACACATGCAAGGCACTGTCATACAGCTGCTGTTTGTACAGATAATCCGCGCGCACCAACTCGTGCAGGAACGAACCGGCAGGGTGCACCGCCATGATCTGCTCACGGCAATGTTGGGTGATGGCAGAATAAGTCTGACGCTCACGCTCGGTTATCGCAAAATCCTCCATCAATCCGTATAACGTGCGGTGCAAATGGCTGAAATAAGGATCCAACACCGGATTCAAGGGTTGCTGCATGGCGGAATCCATATAGAGTATCGTTTCATGGTACATACCGCTACGCATCAGCACCTCCGCATAATTGAGTAGCGAGACCTGTTTCTCAAAGGGAGTCTGGGCAAGGAGCATACGCTGTTCCGTGTAATACAGCTGCGAATCGAGGTTATAAGAACGATAGGTCTCTACCAGCCTGCCATACAGTTCGAAGCGCTCGTTGGCTGAGCACGGCTCGGCAAGCAATGCCTGCAACGAATCTACCTGATGCTCACGCGGAGCATAATAGGCAGCGCGCTCCTCTATACACCTGTCTAGCTCCTCGAGCAGTGCTTCCTCCGTACCACCCTTTCCTCCACAGGACATCAGCAATAGCCCTATGAGGTAAAGAAATAATGGTCGTATGTGCGTAATATCTATCATTGCGCTGCAAAGGTACTACATTTTTTTGATATATGCAAATAAATAGCAAAAAATCGCATTTTTTCTGTGTTTTTCGTAAAATGGTCTATTTAGATAACGAAATCTAATAAAAGTCACACAACTTTGTTTTATTGGGTTAATAGATAAAATAGCTAAATATCCCTCATTGAGTGATTTTTCTTCAAATTTATTTGCATATTTGCGAAAAAAGTTGTACCTTTGCAGCCGAAATATTAAATGATTCACCAACTGAACATTTTTTGTCTGACTTTTGAACATTTTTGGTTAATATGATACAAAGAGCTGAAATTAAGGAACTTATAGAAAGGCTAAAAGAGCCGAGAAAGTTCATTCAAGTGATCGTTGGACCTCGTCAGGTAGGCAAAACAACGATGGTATCCCAAGCTATGGAGCAGATTGACATTCCTCATCTGTTCTTTTCGGCAGATAATATCTTTGCTTCCGATGAATGGCTGGCGGAAAAATGGCAGTCAGCCAGACTGATGGTGCAGTCTCAAGGGCTGGCCCAACTGATCGTAGTCATTGATGAGGTTCAGAAAATTCCCAATTGGTCTGAACGAGTCAAAAAAGAATGGGATCTTGATACATTTAATCATCTACCTATTAAACTTGTGCTCTTAGGTTCTTCCCGTCTAATGATCATGAATGGTCTTACAGAGTCCTTAGCCGGACGATTTGAGCTCATTCGAATGACTCATTGGACATGGTCTGAAATGCAAGAGGCGTTTGGTTGGGATCTTAATACGTATATTTATTATGGCGGTTATCCCGGAGCTGCGGAGATGATAACAGATGAAGACAGATGGCGGAACTATGTAGAGAATGCCATTTTAGAGGCATCTATCAACAAAGATGTTCTGCAAACCAGCAATATCTATAAACCCGCCTTGCTGCGTCAGTTATTCACAATATGCTGTGCCTATTCAGGAGAAGAATTATCGTTCCGGAAAATGTTAGGCAACCTGCAGGAGGCAGGCAACGCCACCACGTTAGCCAACTATTTGCAACTGCTCTCGGAAGCCAACTTGGTATCAGGGTTGCAGAAATACGCTCGCGATAAGGCACGTAAATATAGCAGCACGCCGAAACTGCAGGTGTTTGATAACGCCCTAATGAATGTATATAACCAAACTACTTTTGCTGCCGTCCGAACCGATGCTGCCTTATGGGGACGCCAAGTAGAATCGGCAGTAGGCAGTTATCTGCTTTCGCAGGCAGAAAAACACCGCATGCAAGTTTATTACTGGCGGGAGAATAACGCCGAGGTGGATTTTATTCTTCAGCGCGGGCTGTCTATCGTCGCGATTGAGGTGAAAAGTAATAACGCCCGCACCAATGCCGGACTTCATCTCTTTAATAGCAAATACAAGCCGTTGCAAGCTTTCGTTGTAGGGAACGAGGGTATTCCTCTTGCTGATTTCCTACAAACGGACTTGCGTCTTCTTTTTCGGTAATGACTTAAGTTCACTCTAATCTCTTTTTTTTGTCATTGTTGTTTGATTTTTAATTGTTGTTTGATGTTGATTAATTGGGTTTTATATAGAAAAAGAGCAGCCTCGCATTCTTGCGAGACTGCTCGGGAATGATACTAATTAGATAGACAGGGGCTTATTTGATTTCAGCACCAAGAGCGTTGTAGGTTTTGCCGTTTTTGAGGATAAGAACTTGACCGTCACGGATGACTTTGACAGTCTTAGCCTCTACAGCGGTGTTGCTGATAGCGGTAGGGAAATCGCCAACGAGCACGATATCGGTTACATTGAAGGGTTCACCAGTCTCTTTGTTGAACTGAATCATCCAGTGACCTGCGTTAGCGAGACGCGAACGGAGCTCATCGGTGAGCGGGAGTTCCATGTAGCCCTCACCTGCGGTCATGGCAGTTTGGTTAGCGATCAAGCCGCCATCACCCCAAGCATCCATCAGGTTGATCACAAAATCCGAGCGGTTAGCCTCCGAATAGATGCGGAGTGCGGTAGCATAGTTGAAATCCACTCCGGCATAGCCGTTGTAGTAGAGTTCGAGTGTGGTCCAGCTGTCTGCCCAGAAGAATCCGGTCCAAACAGTAAAACCTTCCTTGAGGGTTTTGCTCTCAAGAAGTTCTACCCGGGTGCAGGTGAAGTTAGCACCGATGATTTCGAGGCCATAGGCTTTGAGGCTATCCACAGCAGTCTGGGTAAGGAACTGCTCGAAAGCGCCGTCGCTGCTGATCCAAGCCGCCTCACGGCTACCTGCGAGGTGGTCGAAGTTGGCATTCATTACTTTGAACTCAATACCGTCAGTAGCACCGGTGAAGTGCACTTTGAGTAAGTTGCCGGGTTGAGTCGCTGCGAACTGATCGGCTGCAATCTGCACACCACCATCAGACCATGAAACATGTTTTGAACCGGTCCAGATGTCGGTTGCGTTCACACTCATTACCAGCGCTGCGAAAAGCGCAATTAAAGAAATTTTCCTCATAATGATTTGAATTTAAAGGGTTAATAATGTTAATATTGTTTGAGTTGGATATTGGATACTTTGATTTCGTTGCCGTAGTTGTTGACAGACCAGCAGTTACGGGCGATACCATAGATGCGATTGGTATAAGCAAGACAATCGTTGATATACATCACGAGCACAGAGTTATCGGTATAGATATCGATATGGTAGATATTATCGGCAGGCTTATTGAACTTATAGCTGTCGATAGCACCGATGAAACCCATGCCTTTGGGTCCCTCTTCCTCAAAATTGATCTTTCGTTTCGCATCATTGTCCTCGGGATTAACGACGAGGGTGTACCATTTCTGGCTATCCGAGCCACGTACGAACGATAAACCGAACTTACCGGCAGTCTCCACGGTGAGGGAGAGGTGGTTATGGTAGCCCAGTCGGCTGTAGAGGGTATAGGTATCCTCTTTGATCATCGCCTTAACCGGTTGTATGCTATTGTACTTCGCTTTGATAGCGGGTACTTCTCCGAGAGTGAGTGAGCCGTCGGCATGTTGCACAAGACGGTGTGCCACCAAGGAACCAGCCCATTGGGGTTCTCCTTCGGGGTTGGTCTTGGTGTTATCTTTTCCTTCGCGTGTAGGGCACCATCCCCAGATATAGCGGTCGGTACCGTTGGCAGCGGTCTTACCGGCGTAGAAACCACGGCTATCAAGGAAGCCCTCATGGTCATCCGGCCAGATACCGGCATCGCCTGCGGTACAAGCTTTGAGGTCGGCGAGGGTGTGACCTTTGAAATACTGCACATGGCGTCCCCACTCTTTGCCTTTACCGCCGGATAGTTCGCTATAGACGAGGTACCAATAATCACCCATTTGGAAGACATCGGGGCACTCGTAGAAACGATCCCACATCATAGGCATGAAGATACCGACATGGGTCCAATCTTTGAGATCCGGCGAGGTGTACTCCACGAGGTTTCCTTTGCCTCCCACACGGGTAGAGATGATCATGTGCCAGAGGTTATCGGCAAAGAAGATACAGGGGTCACGGAAGTCCTGTGCGCTATATCCGTTCTCCACGCCTCTGAGACGGAAGAGCGGATCTTTGGTCCAAGTCTTGAAGTCCCGTGAGGTAGCTCTCATCACCACTTGCACATCTTCTCCGGCTTTGGGCATCTCCTTTTCGCCGGTGTAGTAGATGTAATAGAGGTGTTCTGCTTCGCTGTATGCCACACAACCGGTACCGAGGTGCGCATCCTGCTCGGTAGCGGAACCGGTAGGCAGCACTTGACTCAATGGGTTGTAGTTTGCCGCACCGGTGGTTTCGATTCCCCAGAAGGAGTGGAAGGTCGTCTGATTCGGACGATACTCCTGCAGATACAGTACCTTGAAAGTACGTGTATTGGCATCAAAGAAAGGCATCGGATCACCTACAAAACCGGTGTAAGGCGCATAATAGGTGGTAGCCTGTTTCTCATCAGAGGAGGCAAAATAAGTGGTAGTACCGTCCCAGTTTTTCTGCTCGGGTTCGGATTTCTTCTCACACGAAGAGAAGAGGGTACACAGGGCGATCAGCCCTACTCCAACCCACCCGAAACGGAAGGATAAGGAATTATTCATAGTTGCTTTCATAACTCTTATTTCGATAGATAGTTAATAGCATTGTCAGTTATTTTAGCCACGTTAACGTGGTAGTATTCGGTGACGCCTTCGGCAACGGTGTACCAGTCATAGCATCCGGAACCGATACAGATGATACGTCCGTGAGTGCCGTTAGACGGATACTCCCAAGCCACCACGGCATCGTTACCTCCGGCTATATCGACCGCACCTGTCTTGGTGCAGAAGTCCGCTTTGGTTGCATATCCACCCCAATCGGCACCGATATGGTATTGAGCGGTGGAGTTGGTGATACGGTAGCCTTTATCGCAGGTATAGACCGAATTAGGGTTCTCGGGATTCATGAGTAGGTTCTGCCAGATCGCATGATCGGTATGACCGGCAATGCTGAACTCCCACGGGTTATTGATGGTCTCGGCGTTGTCTTCGTTCTGTCCCCAACAGTTATTGGGCACACAGTCGGCTTCTCCGAGATAAGCAGGCAGATAGGTAGCATAGCGGGTAAGAAGGAAGGATCCACCGTTGTTATAGAAGGCTTTGAGTTTATCTACAGCAGGCATTGCATCCGCAGCGTTGGTCTCAAACTTACTTTTACTATCGATACCACCATCCTTATGGAAATGCCACCAGATAACCTTACAGTTACTCATATCCACATTTCCGGCAGCAAAGTCTGCAAAGGATACATATGCCGATTTCTCCACATTATTCAGCATCCACGTACAAGCGGTCTGTTCCTCCATGTTGAGTTGCTGCATGGTTGCAGCCAATCCCAGATAGATAACATGGGGCGGCACCATCTCCTTCACCGTTACCTTATACGTATAGGAAGCGGTGCGGCACGTTACCGTGAAGTCCACCGGTTCGGTAAAATCACAGGCAACGCCGACTGCGGGAGTGACTGTAGCTCCTTCGGTCAGGGTGATCGAGGGAACGAGTTGCTTGACATCTACTCCTTCCGGCACTTGGACGTTGATGGTATGGTTCGCCTCGTTGATGATACCGATATATTTACCATTCAGCATAAAAGAGAGAATCCGCGCCTCGTCATGTTTGACGGAGACTGAAAACTCGCGATACACACTACCATTAGTGACGCGGATCATCGCCGGAGTGAACAAATTCAGATGTGCTCCTACGCGCACAGAAGAGGTAGCTCCTTCTGAAAGGGTGAGCTGCGTGAGTCGCATATTCGATTTATCATATATCTCCGGGAGTTGTACTACCGCTGTCCTGTTGACTTGGTCAATAACAGCCGGATATTTCTCATCCAATGTGAGGGACAAGATATTACAATCACCGTCCAGATTGAACGAGTTGTCTTTTTTGCAACTTGCCAGCATCAATGAGCAAAGCGCAAAGATATATACCATGATTCGTTTCATATTACCATCCTCCTATGTTTTGTGTATAATGTCCGTTGGAAGCAGCTATCTGCTCATACGGGATAGGCAGATACTCGTTTTTATCGGCGGTGAAGTGGGCAACGGTGTAGATATCACAGTTATCCGCTTCCTCGGCGTAGTACTTATTGATCGTAGATTCTGCTTCGCCCCAACGCACGAGGTCAAAGAATCGCTCAGATTCCATTGCGAGTTCGAGACGGCGTTCCATCTTCACGCGATTGAGCGCATCCGAAGCGTCGGTATAAGGTCTGACAAGGATCTTCGCACCGTATTTGACATCATATCCGGAGATAGCATTGACACTCTGCGCAGCGCGTCTGCGAATCTGGTTCACGAGTTCGATAGCCTCACCGTCTCGTCCCAGTTGCGCCAATGCTTCCGCACGCATGAGGAGCACATCGGCATAACGGAGCACGATACGGTTCATCGGGGATCCCCACCAAGCACCTTTGATGAGATACTCGCTATCGGGATCAACATTATGCTTGAGCGATACATAGTATCCGTACTTTCCGTTGGAACGGCTCCAAGTCATGGTCTTCGCCATTATATAGTTGGGGTTGAACATATACGGAAATCCGGGGATACCTACTGTGAGCCACAGACGCGGGTCTGCGTTATCCGTAGCGGCATTAAAATCCTTCTGGTTGAAGTTTTCCAAGGGCAGACCGGCATCATCGGTATGGAAAGCATTGACGAGGTTCTGGCTCGGTTTATAGAAATCACAGCCACCATCGGTCACACCCGGAATATTCGGCACAATCAGACCATATGCCCAGTTGCAGTTACCGTTCTTTGTACCGTCATTCATGGAATACTGCATTGCCCAGATACTCTCCACGCCGTTCTCGTACTGGGGTTCGGGACGGAAGTTATTATGGAAATCCGGCTCCAAACCATATCCGCCATAAATAGCAGGATCGGTATAGAAGATCACTTTTTGCAGATCGTCCGCGTTGATCTCCGTCACTTTATGGGAAGCAGGGTTGTCCTGACGGTATGCCTTGTAGAGATAGGTCTTTGCCATGAGCGCTGCTGCGGCAGCTTTGGTAGGACGGCCTTTGTCTTCCTGAGTAGTGGGCAGCACCTTATAGGCGTACTCCAGATCCGTGATGATGACACCCCACCCTTCGTTGTTGGTATAAGCGGTGTTGGAGATAGTGTTATACTCGTCCGGAGACATATTAGGCGTCACTACGAAGGGGATATTCTTATAGAGGCGTTTCAAGAGGAAATGACCGTAAGCACGCAGGAAATACATCTCACCCAGACGCTGCTGTTTGAGTTTATAACTGTCATCCATCTCCAGCAGCACATCGATGGCTGCATTTACACGGCTCAGACAGTTATAGAGACGGCTCCACATATCATTGATATTCCAGTTGGTGGTCAGGATACCTCTGGATATCTCCAGCTGATGGAAGACATCACCATCCGATTCACCGTTTCCGCCTTTATAGGCATCATCGGAGCGGACATCGAAGTTCCACATGGAGAAAGAGGAGTTGATATCCTCTGCGGAGATGAAGATAGCATAGGCTGAGATGACCATATTGTCTATCATCTTAGGGTCGCGTACTTCTTCCTCGCTCAGGGTTGCCTGCGGCACATTATCGTTCAAGAACGAACAGCCTGCCAAACAGAGCACTACGCTAAAAGCTAAAAGCTTGTTTATTATAGTTTTCATTTTTAATTTTTAATTTTAAATTTTTAATTTCCCATTAGAAGGTCACTTTCGTTCCGAGGGTTACCGACAGCGGAATAGGATATGCGAAATTAGGGTTCTCGGGATCCACACCGGTGAAGGACTTGCTATGGATTGTGAAGACGTTCTGGGCAGAGATGAACCAACGCCAACTTTGCATCTTCATCTTCTCCGTAGCTGATTTAGGGAGGTTGTAACCTAACTGGATATTACGCAGTTTGAGGAACGAACCGTCTTCTACCCAATAGGTGGAGACACGTTTCTCATTGTTGTTATCGGAGAGGGAGAGAGCCGGGATATTACTATCCGTATTGGTCGGACTCCAAGCGTCAAGAAGACGTGTACCCTTGTTGAGGAAACCGATGTTCAGACCAGCCCAGATATCCGTCTCACGCTTGAGATCGGTGATGACATCCACCTTGCCTACACCTTGGAAGAAAAGGGTCAGGTCAAAACCTTTGTACTCGAAATAGAAATTGGCACCGAACGAAACAGCAGGTACCGGCGAGTAGATCCAATCTTGGTCAGCCTCGTTGATCACACCGTCACCGTTGAGGTCTTTGTAGCGGATACGTCCGAGACCTGCACCTTCCTGATAGGCATGGTTATCGATCTCCTCTTGCGATTTGAAGATACCATCCGCGATATATCCCACCTGCGAACCGATCGCATGTCCGACTACCGACTTCACACCGTTACCACCGAACGTACCTTTGGCAGCGATGGTCTCCGGCAGTTTGGTGACTTTGTTGTCATAATGCGAGATATTGGCAGAGATATCATATTTGAAGCCCCCTTTGGTCTGGTTGCGATAACCGAGACTGAGCTCCACACCCATGTTCTTCACCGATCCGGCGTTCACCCATTGGGACGAACCCTCACCCATAGCTGCGATACCGTTCATGAGCACGAGGATGTCCTTTGTCTGTTTGTAATACCAATCGAACGAGCCGTAGAAGGTCTGTTTGAAGAACGAGAAATCGAGACCTACGTTGGTCTGCGTGGTGGTCTCCCATTTGATATCATCGTTACCGATCTGGTCGCGTTTGAAACCGGATTGGAGCGTGTGACCACCGTTGGTACCCTCAATGTCATAGGAGGTACCATAAGACTGACCGCCGTTCTCGTTCACACCATAGTTGGCAATATAAATGGTATAACGCGCGATAGGAGATATATCTTGGTTACCGGTCTGACCCCACGAAACACGCAGTTTGAGGTCGTCCATCCATGTCGAAGCACCGCTCATGAACTTCTCCTGACTGATACGCCATCCTGCCGAGACGGAAGGGAAGAAAGCGAAGCGGTTGTTCTTACCAAAACGGCTGGAACCGTCACAACGAGCCGTCACCGAGAACAGATAGCGGTTGTCATAGGTATAGTTCGCTTTGGCAAAGAAAGAGAGAAGCGAATAACTGCCACCGGAACCATAGGCTTGTGCTTGACCGGAACCTGCATCCGGCCACATATAATCAGGCTTCAGAACAATAAAGCCTTCCTTATAACCGGAGAAGGACTCGTCAATCGATTTGTTCAACTCCGTACCGACGAGGAAGTCTGCACGATGTTTGCCTTTCTCCAAGTTATAGGTAATGATGGCGTTCCACATCCATTTCGTCCAATGCTCCTGTTTGGCTTCCACGGCATTCTTGTCATTCGCCATCGTTCCTTCGGTAATAGGATACGTGAAGATACGCTGACGTTTCTGCGCATAGTCAATACCCGCTGTGGTACGGATATGCAGACCCTTGATGGGGTTGATGTCAATAAAGGCGTTACCGAAAATACGCCAATAGACGTAGTGGTTGTCTTTGTTGCGTTGGAGACGGGCAAGCGGGTTCTCACGATCCGGATAACCGCCTACAGGACCGGCGAAATCGCCATCCTTGGTATAAACCGGCAGAGAGGGGTTGAACTGCAACACATTCTCCAAGAAATTACCCGGAGCTGCCGTTTCAGAAGTGCGGCTGAGGGTGAAGTTCTCACCGATAGTCACTTTGTCATTGAAGAGCTTATAGTCGCTGTTCGCACGAGCAGAGAAACGATCGAAATTGGTATATTTGATGATACCGTCATTGCGGTAGTAACCGAGCGAGAAGAAACTGCTACCTTTCTTACCGCCGTGGGAAACGGAGACGTTATAGTTCTGAATCCAACCCGGACGGGTAGTCTCTTTATACCAATCGGTATTAGCCGCCGGAGTAGTACCGGCTTCGTCCAAGTACTTGTTCATCATGATACCATTGAGAACAGGATAGCCTTGGCTGTCATATTCCCAATCATAGCGGTATCCAAGGGCGTTACTGTTCGGATTCAAGCCGTCATTGACATATGCCTGCCACATGACCTTACCGAACTCCTCGGAGTTGAGCACCTTCATCTTATTCACATACATCTGCGAGGAGACCGAAGCATCCAAGGTGATATTGAGTTTGCCCTCCGCACCTTTCTTCGTAGTGATGATGATGACACCATTGGCAGCACGCGAACCGTATATAGAAGCGGATGCTGCATCTTTGAGGACTTGGATAGACTCAATGTCATTGGGGTTGAGTTCGTGCATACCGGATTTGGTAGGCACACCATCGATGATATAAAGCGGGTCGTTGTCATTGAGCGTACCCACACCACGGATACGAACGACAGCAGCACCGGCAGGGTTACCGTCCGCAGCGATGTTCATACCCGGCACTTTACCTTGCAGCGCCTTCATCGGGTTGTTCTCCTGCTGTTTCTCCAAGTCAGAAGCGCTGATTGCTGTGACCGCACCGGTGAGATCCGCTTTGCGCTGGGTCGTATAACCGGTGACTACTACTTCATCGAGGATCTCGCTGTCTTCCGCCAGCTGCACACTTAGGTTTTCACCGGCAGCAATACTCTGCATAGCATAACCCATGTAACTGATCTCCAGCGTAGCTCCTTCGGCTACCTCCAGCGTAAACGCACCGTCAAAATCGGTAACCGTTCCGTTGGTGGTACCTTTTTCCAAGATACTGGCTCCGATGATCGGCTCACCCGTAGCCTTGTCAAGAACGACACCCGATGCAGGGTTCGCCAAGACCGGCAGGGCAAAGAACGCCATCAATAGCCATGTGAAAAATGTTTTTCTCATGATGTTGTTTGTTATTTAAGTTTATTTTAAGTTATCCGGTAAAACAGGCATTGCGCCTTTCTGCGTGCAGACATAAGCAGATACCGACACCGCTTTCTCATGCGCCTCACGGATCGATTTGCCCAAGAGGATCTGCGCTACAAACGTAGCCGTGAACGAATCACCGGCACCTACCGTATCCGCTACCTGTACCTTCGGCGTAGCTACATAACTCTCGTCGGTCTCGGTAAAGACATACGAGCCGATAGCGCCACAAGTGAGGATGAGCATCTTCAAGTTATATTTGGCAATGAGTTCCCGACAAACCACCCTCGTCTTCTCGGGGTCCTCCGCAATGAGTTTGCCCGTAACGGTAGGAACGCCCAACAGCATCGTGGCTACTACATCCAGCTCCTCATCGTTGATCTTGAGGATGTTGGCGCGGTTCAGCGATTCAGCGATGATCTCAGCCGTGAACCAATTCTGACGCAGATTGATGTCAAAGACGCGCAGAGCATCCTTCGGTGCTTCGTCCAAGAAAGCGTGGATCGTCTCACGGCTGGTCTCGGAACGTTGCGCCAATGAACCGAAACAGATAGCCTCCGAATGACGAGCCACGTATAACATATCAGCAGTAAGAGGGATATTATCCCACGCTACCCCTAAACAGATATCGTACTGCGGGATTCCTTTGGAATCGAGCGTGACCTTAACCGTTCCGGTCGGTTGTTCTACTACGGGAAGGATATGATCCAGACCCACTTTTTCAAAAGTCTCCACGATCTCTTCGCCTAACTCATCATCTCCGATAGCGGAGATCGCCCAGCCGTTCAATCCGAATTGGGACACATGATAAGCAAAATTAGCCGGAGCTCCGCCGAGCTTGCGACCATCAGGCAGGCAGTCAAACAACGCCTCACCTATACCAACGACGTAATTCATAGTATTCATTAGTTGACATTTAAGAATTATTTCTTTATTTTAAGCGTATAGAACGACAGGTAGATAGCGCCGACAGCCATGACGAGGACAGCACCGATAGTGCCTACCGCCTGCGAGGCAAAGCCCATGAAAAGCGGGAAGATAGTACCTCCGAACAGTCCCATGATCATCAGACCGGACACCTCGTTCTGTTTCTGAGGCTCTGCCTTCAGTGCTTCGGCAAAGACGATAGAGAAGACGTTCGAGTTGCCGAATCCCACCAGAGCAATACCCGTATAGAGTATCCACTGCGACTGACCGATACCCATCAGCACCATCGCTGCTACGATCATCAATGCGCTGATAGCAAAGAACACCTTTTCGGACACAAAACGCAGGATGAACGACCCGCTGAAACAGCCGATCGTACGGAAAATGAAGTAGAGCGAGGTAGCGAAAGCCGCTTGGTGCAGCGTCCAGCCCAAACGCTCCATGAGCAGTTTCGGAGCCGTAGTGTTCGTGCCGACATCGATTCCCACATGGCACATGATACCCAGGAAACAGAGCAGCACAAACGGATGACCCAAGAGTTTGAAACAGTCCGCAAATCCCGATGCCTTGCCCTCAAGCGGTTTCTCCTCGATCTTTGTCAGATAGAGGAATATGGTCGCACAGACACCGATGATACCGTAGATGACGAAGACGATTCTCCAATCAAGTCCGAAAGAAGGGATAGCTTCGACTGCACCCCATGTCATGATGATAGGAGCCATGAAAGAGGCTATCGCTTTGACGAACTGACCAAAAGTCAGCGTAGCTGCCAGCTTATCACCGCTGATGAGGTTCGTCACAAGCGGGTTCAAACTGGTCTGCATGATCGCGTTACCGATACCAAGGAGCGAGAATGCCACCAACATCAGGTAATAATCATTACCGAAAAGCGGCAAGAGGAGCGACAACAAGGTCACGCCCAACGAGACAAGCACCGTGTTCTTTCGACCGATGCGGTTCATCAGAGCCGAAGTAGGCACCGAGAAGATCAAGAACCAGAAGAACACCAGACTAGGAATAAAATAGGTTTGAGACTCGGTCAAGCCGAGGTCGGCTTGCACATGATTCGATGCTGCACCTACAAGGTCCACAAAACCCATCGTGAAGAAGGTCAGCATCACCGGCAAGAATGCCAAGATAGAAGTTTTCTTTTCCATATTATTATCCATTCAAAATTTCAAATTTCAAATCTCCAATCACAAATTGCGAATAGCATAGATATTCGCTTCTCCTCCTTCTACCTCCACATGATTATATGGTTCGGAAGGGAAGACTAAGTTGGTCATCGCCCAATAGCCGTTCGCGTCAAAGGCTTCGATAGAACAATGGTCGATGAACAAAAGGACGCGGTATTCATCCTGTTTGACAAAGAGCGGTGTGGTCGTATGAGCCGCAAAATCGGTAGAGAAAGAGCAATCACCCGAAGCCGTTCTATCCATAGAGAACGTACGACGGTGTACATCTAATGTCATGGTCACTTTCTCGCCTTTGTCATTAGAAAGGGTCACTACGCTGGATTTCGTACCGCTAAGCGTTAGCTCCATGATAGCTGCATCAGAAAGGGTGCGGATCTTCTCGCCCTTCAGCGCCATAAACTCCGGCGAAGGAACTACGCGTACGCGATACACGCCTGTGTCATCTTTATATAAGGAGAGCTCACGAGCTATCGTGTTCTGCGAACGGAAAGCTACCGTAGGTAATACTTCTGCATATTGCCAGTTGGACATCCATCCAAGCGATACCACACGACCGTCAGGAGCATTATGCCACGTAAAAGTGCTGTAGTTATCCTTGCCATAATCGAGCCATTTGGTCTCATAAGGAGCATCCGTGCAAGTGAACCTATGACCATCCCATTCTCCTACGAAATACTGCGTAGCACTGCCGCCGAACGGACCGCCCGGATTGATTGAAACGAGGAGAACGTATTTGTTCTCTTCAATTTTTAATTTTTCATTTTTAATTTTTAATTTCAAAAGCTCCGGACATTCCCACACACCGCCGTGCGCTCCTATACCGGCACCGAAAGAGGACTCATAACTCCACTCTTTGAGGTTAGCCGAGGAATAGAAACGGATCTCCTGCTGACAAGCAAGGGTCATGATCCATTTACCGGCTTGCTCATCCCATGTCACTTTCGGATCACGGAAATCAGCGATATCGCCCTTCAACACCGGATTGCCGGCATACTTAACGAACGTCATACCACCGTCCAGACTATAGGCAATCGACTGATGCTGACCGCATATCTCCGACTGCGTGAAGACAGCTATTACTGCATTCTCCCCGAAACCGGCGGTGTTGTAGCGGTCAATAACAACAGAACCGGAGAAGATCGTACCAATAGAATCCGGTGCCAGCACGATAGGGTGCTGCTCCCAATGAATCAGATCCGAAGACGTAGCATGCGCCCAGTGCATCGGTCCCCATGTAGTACCGAAGGGGTTATGCTGATAATAGAGATGCCAAAGATGGGCGGCATCGTCATAGAACATACCGTTGGGATCATTCATCCAAAACGCTGCCGGAGAATGATGATACACAGAGCGGAAAGGTTCATCGGTGACATATCGAGCAGGCTTAGTGCCACAAGAGGACAGGATGGCTGCCACAATTCCGATGATGAGAAGACTAAAATTTTTCATGATATTATTCGTGGTTTTGAATTTGACGATGCAAAAGTACAACAAATAATACACGTACGCAAAAAATAATGTTGCAAAATATGACACGTATGTTTCACTGCAACAAATCGTGCATATTTTGCAACATTTTTAGTAGTACTATAGTACCTCTAACGCTCACTTGGAAGATGTCCGAATTGCTCTTTATAACACTTGGTAAAATAGCCCTGGGAGGAGAAGCATAGTTCAAGGGCTACTTGCTGAATAGTCATATCAGTCGTTCGAAGCAATTCATCTGCGCGTATCAACCGACGCTCACGGATATAATCCAATGGTCCTTTACCCGTAATGGTCTTGACGCGACGGAAGATCTGAGTTCGACTCAGAGCCAACTGTGCTCCAAGAAACTCCACATTGAGATTCGGATCCGACAAGTGATCCTCCACTATCTGTTTCAGCCGTTCGCCGAAGGCTACATCCTTATGATTGAGCTGGATAGCCTCCTGCACCTCTTCTAACTGCGGTAAGATATCGCGTTTGATTTCCTTTTTGATCTTACGTTGCGAATAAATCAAGAATCCCAACGCGAGGAAGAAGAACACTCCGACCAATACCAGGGAAGCAATAAGCATAGTTCTACCGTATTGAATCTGCTGCCAACGAGACTCCGATTGGAGCTGCACGATATGCAGGGTCTCTAAATCATGCATACGGGCTTGGAGCTGTCCTAACATTGGAAAGGCTATATTGGCATCTATCAGCATCGTTTCCAAAACGGTATCGCGTACAAAAGGTTGTTTTGCCAATATACGGGATGCAGTCTCAATGATCATATCGCCGCGTGAGGGATACGTAGCAGAACATTCGATCGTTCCGTCCACTATCGCTTGCAATCCCAAACGGATACCGTCCACGCCCATGATACGGACGCTCCCTTTGCCATACCCCTTGCTATCCCTTACCGCCTCGGCAGCACCTATCGCCATCAAGTCGTTATGCGCCACGATGACATCCACATGCGCATGTGTACCTAAATAATCTCGTACTACCTGATACGCATCCTCTTTATACCATGCGCCCATGACCGATTCAATCTTCGGCTGGACGCCGTCCAACTCAGCCAGTTTATCCAACATACCTTGATGACGAAGCGTAGCCGGAGTGGATCCGGGCAGACCTGATACCTCTAATACTTGAAGCGCCTTCTTCTGTTCCGCCTGAACAGACAGGATCCAATCCGCCATCAACCGTCCTACCTGATAGTTATCTCCGCCAATAAACGCACTCCACTCTTCCCCGCTCACACGCCTATCGGCTACGATCACCGGTATACCTGCGCGATAAGCACGCGTGACAGCAGGTTTCACCTCTTCCGCTACGTTAGGACTGACAATCAACAGATCCACCCTCTCGGCGATGAAACTGTCAATCTGCGCACACTGCAGCTCATTACTTCCATACGCGATACGATGAGAAAGCGTCATCTCGGGATGCAACAGTAACTCCCGCTCCATCTCCGCATTCATCTTCTGCCTCCACGCATCGTCCAGACACTGACTCACACCAATCCGATACTCCTTCTGATGAGCACTACAACCCGTCAGAATCATTAAAATAGCCCAAAAACTGATAACTATGTTTCTCATGATGCAACAATTTTCTTAAGTACAAAAGGTACAATGATCTTCGTTTTCCGGCTGCAAAGGTACTGCTTTTTTTGCATATACGCAAGAAAAAAATTAAAAATTAAAAATTAAGAATTAAAAATTAACAGAAAAATCGCCCGTTTGAGCGATTTTTCCTCCTTCGTACATCGTACATTTGTCCTTTGTACATTGTACATTGTACATCGTACATTCGTACATCGGCTTAGCCGTTGTGCTCTTGATCGTACGCTTCGCCGCAGATCTTCCAGAGGTATGCCTGCATGGTTTTTTTGCCATCGGCGAGGTCTTTCTGAGCAGCGAAAGCCTGCTGGTCAGCGGACATCTTCGAGAGGTCCACCGCACGCTCCGCTACGGCTGCACGAACGGAAGCGAAACGGCTACGAGCCTTGGTCTCTTTGGCGGTCACCGGAGTGGTGCGTTTATAGCGGTCGGAGTCGAACGTGTACAGACGTTGGCAGTCCGGGTTCTCGGTCGGAGCACTGCGGTGGGTTGC
>JAFXWI010000071.1 GCA_017542915.1 Paludibacteraceae bacterium | reverse complement strand
GACCATGCGTGCCTACCTCTGGCAGGTCTGCGGCGAAGCCTACGATCAGGAGCACAACGGCTAAGCCGAATTCACAATTCACAATTCACAATTATCAAAGGGCTCACGGAGTTTGGTACGGACTAAAAGAATACGTACGGACTTATCAGTTTGTACAAAACCCTATAGGACGCCTTGTGAATTGTGAATTGTACATTGTGATTTGTACATTGTGAATTGAAAAAAAACGTCCGAGATTTTCGGGCGTTTTTTTTGTTTCCTTTATGAACAGAAAGAAAGAGGGATTGTTGGAGTCTGTGCGGTGGTACTTCGGCACGCCCCTTCCCTAAACTTATTTGCATAATTTAGGGCGGGTTCCCTCCGAATGTACGTTCGCGTCCTGCCGGACATATGCAAAGGCGGGTATTTTTCGTCCAGCCTAACGGCTTTCGGATTAAATGTGCCTATAGGTCATTTTATGCAAGCATAAAGCCCCATATGCCCATTTAATCCATAAAATTTCATTTTATTGGACGAAAAACACCCGAAAATTTGCATATGTGCAATTTTTGTTGTACCTTTGCACGCTATTTTGCATAATATGGCGTTTTATGCCGATAAACGAATTAAATTAATATAGAAAAAATATAAGAAAAATATCATGGCAAAGACAGCATTGATAACAGGAGTAACGGGACAGGACGGAAGTTATCTGTCGGAGTTTCTGTTGGGAAAAGGGTACGAGGTACACGGTATCATCCGTCGTAGTTCGGTGGATTTTCGGGAACGTATTGCTCATTTGGAGGGAACTCCGCATTTCCATTTGCACTATGCAGATATGAGCGACTCGATGTCGCTGGTTAAGTTGGTGGGCAAAGTGCAGCCGGACGAGATATACAACCTTGCTGCACAGAGCCATGTACAGGTGTCGTTTGATGCACCGGAGTTCACCGCCGATGTAGATGCGGTGGGCGTACTGCGTGTGTTGGAAGCTGTGCGCACGAACCATTTAGAGGAGAAATGTAAGATCTATCAGGCTTCTACCTCCGAGCTCTACGGCAAGGTGGAAGAAGTGCCGCAATCAGAGACGACTCCTTTTCACCCCTATAGCCCGTACGCAGTGGCTAAGCTGTACGGTTTCTGGATCATCAAAGAGTACCGCGAGGCGTATAATATGTTCTGTTGCTCGGGAATCCTCTTCAATCACGAGTCCGAGCGTCGCGGTGAGACGTTCGTGACCCGTAAGATCACCCTCGCTGCCGCACGTATTGCGCAGGGCAAGCAGAAATGTCTCTATCTCGGCAACCTCGATTCGCTGCGCGACTGGGGTTACGCCAAGGACTACGTGGAGTGTATGTGGCTGATCTTGCAACACAAGACTCCGGAGGATTTCGTCATTGCTACCGGTGTGCAGCATAGCGTGCGTGAGTTTGCTACCTTGGCGTTCAAGCACGCAGGTATCGAGCTCCGTTGGGAAGGCGAAGGAATAGAGGAGAAGGGAGTTAACGTTAAAACCGGCGATGTGGTAGTGGCTGTCAGTCCGGATTTCTACCGTCCGACCGATGTGGTCAACCTCCTTGGTGATCCTTCCAAAGCCAAACGTGAACTGGGTTGGAACCCGCAGACCACCAGTTTTGAGCAACTCGTGGAGCTGATGGTGAAACATGATATGAAGAAAGTAGCTGCCGACGATGCCGCTGCGGAGATACGCAAGGTGAACTTGGCGGAGTTCTTAGAGAAGGGAATAGATAAATGATGGAAAAGAATTCAAAAATATATGTAGCAGGCCACCGCGGAATGGTGGGATCTGCAATCGTACGGGAACTGCAACGTCAGGGATATACGAATATCATTACACGTACACACAAGGAACTGGATCTCTGCCGCCAAGAGGCAGTAGAAGCGTTCTTTGCGGAAGAGAAACCCGAGTATGTGTTCCTCGCAGCAGCTAAAGTGGGCGGCATCATCGCTAACCAGAACGCGTTGGCGGATTTCATGTATGATAACATGATCTTGGAGATGAACGTCATTCATGCTGCTTGGAAGAACGGTTGTAAGAAACTGGAGTTCTTGGGCAGTAGTTGCATCTATCCGCGTATGGCGCCGCAACCGATGACGGAGAGTTGTCTGTTAACGGGCGAGTTGGAGAAGACCAACGAGGCATACGCTTTGGCAAAGATCAGCGGACTCAAATACTGCGAGTTCCTCAACCGTCAGTACGGAACCGATTATATCTCCGTCATGCCGACGAACCTCTATGGCCCGAACGATAACTACCATCCGGAGCACAGCCATGTGTTACCGGCACTCATCCGTCGTTTCCATGAAGCGAAAGTGAGCGGCGCTAAGTCCGTGACCTGCTGGGGAACAGGCTCTCCGCTGCGTGAGTTCCTCTACGTGGACGACCTTGCTAACCTCTGCGTGTTCCTTATGAACAACTACTCGGGCAACGAAACTGTGAATGCCGGAACAGGCAAGGAGTTGACCATCAAAGCCTTGACAGAACTCGTAGCGAAAGTAATTGGTTATGAAGGTGAGATTCTTTGGGATAGCACCCGTCCGGACGGTACACCGCGCAAACTGCTCGATGTGAGCAAAGCTACCAAACTCGGATGGACCTACAAGACCGAACTTGAAGATGGTATCCGTCTCGCTTATAAGGACTTTCTCGAAAATCCTGTTCGTGCCGAACGATGATTTTCGAAATTAAAAATTAAAAATTAAGAATTAAGAATTGAAAGATTTTACGCTGGACATATATCGGGAGCTGTTAGAGACCTTGCAAAAACAAGGCTACGAATTGATTTCCTATGCAGATTACCTGCATCAAATGTCAAATGACAAATGTCAAATGTCAAATGACAAATTTGTCATCCTCCGTCACGATGTGGATTTGAAAGCCCCGAACAGCTTGAAGACTGCGCAGATAGAGCACTCACTCGGAGCGAAAGCCAGTTATTACTTCCGGATCATCCCGGAGAGCAATCAACCGGAGATCATCCGTTCTATCGCGCAGCTCGGACATGAGATAGGCTATCACTACGAGGACATGAGTCTTTGCGGAGGAGATATAGACCGAGCGTACGATCATTTTCAGACTTGGCTGACGTATTTCCGTCAGTACTACGCGGTGGAGACCATCTGTATGCACGGTGCGCCGACAAGTCAATACGACAGCAAAGACCTCTGGAAAAAATACGACTACAAAGCCTTGGGTATCATCGGCGAGCCGTATATGGATACCGATTTTAGCGATGTGTTCTACTTGACGGATACGGGGCGTTGCTGGGATGGTTACAAAGTAAGCGTGCGCGATAAGATACCCGGGTATCAAGAACAGTGGACGGCAGCCGGCTTGACTTGGCATACGACGCAGGACTTGATCCAAGCAATCGAGAAGAACCGCTTGCCAAACCATGTGATGATCACCACGCATCCACAGCGGTGGACGAACAGCAAGTCAGCATGGTATAAAGAATGGTTGCTACAAACCATCAAAAATATAGTGAAGCGAATAATAGTAAAACAAAATCATGGATAAGAAATTGAATTTTGGGTTGATCGGAGCAGCAGGTTATATTGCTCCAAGACACATTAAAGCCATCGCTGATACAGGTAATAACCTGTTGGTGGCGTATGATAAGTTTGACAGTGTGGGACGTTTGGACAGTTCGTTCCCGGATTGCTCTTTCTTTACCGAGAACGAGCAGTTCGACCGTTTCTGCTCCAAACAGATGCGTACAGACAATCCCCTTCATTGGCTCTCTATCTGTACGCCGAACTACACCCACGATGCGTTCATCCGTTATGGTCTGCGACTCGGATGCGATGTGATCTGTGAGAAGCCGCTGGTACTGAATCCTTATAACATCGATAACCTCGTGGAAATGGAGGCTGAGACCGGACACAAGGCATACACTATCCTGCAACTCCGTTTGCACGATAAGATCCGTGCGCTGAGGGAGAAAGTAGCGAACGGTCCGAAGGATAAGATCTATGACGTGGATCTGACCTATATCACCTCTCGCGGCAAATGGTACTACAGCTCGTGGAAAGGCGATGTGCATAAGTCAGGCGGTATAGCTACGAACATCGGCGTACATTTCTACGATATGTTGCAATGGATCTTCGGTCCCGTGAAGCAAAACATCGTCCATGTGATGAGTTTTGACCGTGTGGCTGGTTTCTTGGAGCTCGAGCGTGCGCGCGTGCGCTATTTCCTTAGTATAAATGCAGACTGTCTGCCTGCCAATGCCGTACAAGGAGAGAAACGAACCTATCGTACCTTGAGCATTGATGGCGAGGAGTTTGAGTTCAGCGCAGGATTCACCGAGCTGCATACGGAGAGCTACAAACAGATTCTTGCCGGTAATGGTTTCCGCATCTCGGAGGCTCGTCCGTGTATCGAGACGGTAGCTCAGATTCGTCATGCTGAGCCGATAGGTCTGGTAGGCGACTACCATCCGCTGGCTAAGTTGCCTCTCAGCCCACACCCCTTCGGATGGGATGAGAAACGATAATCAAATTTGACATTTGACATTTGAAATTTGAAAATTTGATGAATAAATTAAAAAACATATTATTTCTGGCTTTAGTGGGCTTTGCGTTGGCGTCCTGCGTGACAGCGCGTAAAGTGAACTATATGCAGAAACCGGACAAGTACATCCCTTCCTATGCGGACACCTTGAGTTTTGAGGATTACGTACTGCGAATAGGTGACCGTCTGTACGTGTATGTCTATTCTTTGAACGAAGAAGTAATGAAGATGTACAATGCAGGTGGTGCGAATGCGTCACAGATGCGTCAGCAGATGGGCTTAGGAGGTGGACAAAACAGTTCGTATGACCTCTACACCTATCTCGTGGACGAGGAGGGAAACATCGATTTCCCGACCATCGGTAAGGTTCATGTGCAAGGTCTGACGACTCGTGACGTGAAGCATGAGTTGGAGAAACAGTTAGGTACATTGATCACAGAGATGCCGGGTTATCGCAGTGTGTCCGTGGAGGTGAACGTGGTAAACCGTTCGTTCTCTATCGTTGGCGCACAGAGCGGTCGCTATCCGATTACCAAGGAGAAGATGACCATCTTTGAGGCCTTGGCTTTGGCAGGAGACTTAGGCGAGTTCAACAGCCGCAAGGAGATCAAACTGGTACGAGAGATCAACGGCGTGACGACCATCAAGACTTTTGATGCCCGTTCGGAAGATCTCGTCAACTCCGAGTATTACTACATCGAGCCGAACGACATCATCTATATCCGTCAGATCCCGGGCTACAGCTTCGGTATCAACCATGTGACGACTGTTATTGGTGTGACTGCAGCTACCATCTCCTTCGGTGTATTCATCTACACCATTGTGCAGACGGGTATTAATCATGTGAACAAACATTACGGAAAGGACAAATAATATGAGAAAGATTACGATCATACTATTGGGCTTTGTAGCCGTAATGATGAGTAGCTGTTACAGTCATCGGGTAATCGGCTATCTGCAGGAACCGACCAAGAGCAATAAACTGCCGGTTTACGACAGTGTGCCTTATCAACCATACCGAATCCGCGTGAACGACGAGATCATCTATCGTCTGGTGACCATGGACGAGACGTATAGCAAGATGTTAGGAGCTAACACGATGACCTCCGGTCAATACGCGAACTCGTACCGCGTCTATTCGGACGGTACGATCGACCTGCCGTTCTTGCGTCCTTTGAAGATCCAAGGTCTGACGGAAGCCGAAGCGCAGGATACTGTCAAGGCGGCGTTTAGGGAGATCATCCCCGATGCGGATGTCAAATTAGCGTTGTATAACAAGTACTTCTCCGTAGTCGGAGACGCGCATGCCGGACAGTTCTATGTCTATAAGGAGAAAATGAATATCTTCCAAGCGTTGGCGATGACCGGCGATGTGATGAACAGCGGTGACCGTCGTCATATTCGGATCGTTCGTCCGCGTGACGGAGGTCAGGAACCCGAAGTACTGGAGTTCGATATGCGTACAAATACGATCATCGATTCGAAGTATTACTATATCTATCCCAACGACGTGATCTATGTCGCACGAGAGAAGGGTAGTTTCTATAAAGTACCGAACTACGCTGCCTTCACCGGTCTCATTACCAGTAGTGTAGCGCTGCTGACCACGGTGCTCAACTATGTAGCATATGTGTATAAGTAATGATTTGAGATTTGACATTGGACATTTGATATTTAAAAGCCTATGAGTGACAATAATCAATATTACAACCCGGGCGGCAATAACGCCTATTATCAGCCCGGAGGCAACAATGCGTACTACCAAGGCGGCAGCGCTTATGGAAACGCGTACTATCAGCCGGGAGGAAATCAGCAGTACTATCAGCAAGATCCTCTCCAAGACAAAGACGAAGAGGACAGTTCGATGAACTTTAATCCGGTAGAGTGGTTCTTTACCTTTCTGCACTACTGGTATCTGTTCGTGATAGGTGTTGCGATTGCAATGGGTCTCGCGATGCTGAAGAACAGAAGGTGGCTGCCTTCTTATCTGTCGCAAGCTACGATCGTCATTAAGGAGAACAACGGTTATGGTGGTTCCAGTTTGGCATTGATGCAAGGTTTTGGTGTGGACGCAGGTTACAAGAACGTCAACAACCAGATGATCATGCTTCAGTCCTATGACCTGACCAGCCGCGTAGTGGACTCGCTGCCGTTCTTGAACGTGGAGTACATTACCCAAGGACGATTTAAGACCCGTCAGCTCTATCGTCAGACGCCTATCTTGGTGGAATCTACCCGTCTGGATCCGCGTGCTTATGACAATCTCTATCAGGTCAATTTCCTCAAGGATGGTACGATGCATATCACTTGTACCAACGAGGATGTACCGATGGATATCGATGCGCGTTACGGCGAACCGGTCTCCTGTCCGTTGTTTGACATCACTATTTGGCCGACAGAGCTGATGGTGAGCAGCGGTAAGATCTACTTCCGTTTCCGTACACACGAGTCCTTGGTAGATGAGTTCATGAGCCGTTTGCAACTGTCGTTCGTTACCGAGGGATCTACCGTTTTGGCTATCTCCCTCGTGAGCGAGACGCCGCAACGTGACTGCGAGTACCTTGATAAGTTGGCGCATATATACCTGCTGCAAAACTTGGAGCAGAAAAACGAAGTAGCCGAGAACTCGATTAAGTTCATCAACGAGCAGTTGGTGACCTTGCAATCCTCGCTGCAGGTCAGCGAAGGGGCTATGACCGATTTCCGTCAGGAGAACAAGTTCGTGGATGTGAACTCCTATGCCGGTCAGCTGATGGGCTTGGTTGCCGGTTATGACCAGCAGTCCATGGAGTTGCGTCTGAAAGAGACCTATTTCGACTACCTCATCAAGTATATCAATACCAATATCGAGAGCGGAGCAGTCATTGCTCCGACGACCATGGGCGTGAATGAGCCGGTCTTAATCGGATTAGTACAGCAACTCAATGACCTGCGTATCCAACGAGGCGAAGTGACGGAGAAAAACGTGTACTACGCTAAATATACCAAGGACATTGAGAATGTCAAGACGGCGATCGAAGAGGTAGTGACTTCTATGCGCGCGTCCCTTGAGATCGAGAAAGCCGACCTCAAACGTCGTTACGATGAGGTAGAGGCTTCTATCAAGAAACTGCCGGAGAAAGAGTTGCAGATGGTAGCTATCGAGCGTAACTACCGCATCGATGATAACTACTATACTTTCTTCTTGCAGAAACGTGCCGAAGCCGAGATCCAGAAAGCATCCAATACGCCGGATAACTCGATCATGGATAAAGCCCGCGTACAGGCGATTATGAACGCCAAAGCGAAATCGAAGACGACCACGACCTATCTGATTGTAGGCTTCCTCATTCCGCTGGTACTCATCGTCCTGAGCGAGTTGCTGAACAACAAGATCCGTTCGCCGAAGGATGTAGTCAAACTCAAACTCTTCCGCCTCATTGGTACATTGCGTCACGCTCGTAACCAAAACCCGACGCTGGTTCGTGCTTCGCCTCGATCGAGTTATGCCGAGATGATGCGTGCTATCCGAACGCGTATCGAGTTTGTGCTGAAACGTAAGGAGAAAATGGTCATCTGTGTGACCTCCACCGAGTCCGGTGATGGTAAGACCTTCCTTTCTACCAACTTGGCTTCGCTGTATGCGATGACCGGTAAGAAGACCTTGTTGATGGACCTTGACCTTCGTAAACCGAATATCCACACGAAACTCGGTTTGGAGGGCGGTGACGGTGCTTCGAACTTCCTCATCGGAGACTGCGATCTGAGTGCAGCGATGGAGACAGACACACCGTTCGGCTTCGATTTCGTACGTGCCGGTACGATCCCGCCTAACCCGGGAGAGTTGACTCACTCGGATAAATTGGCAAATACGCTTAAAGAACTGCGTGAGAAATACGACTATATTGTCATCGATACATCGCCTATCGGTCTGGTTCCGGATGCCTATGCGATCATTGAGCAAAGTGACATGTGTCTGTTCGTGATCCGATGCATGCAGACCAATAAATCCTTCTGCAAACAGACCTTGGAGCAAATGCGTGAAGTGGTGGAGAATGTGGAGAAAGTGCAGATCGTCCTCTCCGACATTCCGACCGAAGGTCGTCACTCCTACGGATCCGGTTACGGTTACGGTTATGGCGGTTACGGCGGCTACGGTTACGGTCACCTCGGTTATGGTGGTTATGGTGGCTACGGTTACGGTTATGGTAACCGAAACAGCAATGCCAAACGGTATGGTAAGTTGTACGGTAAGTTATACGGCAAGTTCGTCAAGGACGATAAAGCGTACCGTTCGTACTATTACTACCACCATGACGAAGACGATGAAGAAGCGCAGAATACCGAGAAGAAGGATTAACCTTCAACTCTTAGAACTGAGAAGGGATGCAGAAATGCATCTCTTCTTGTGTGATAGGATGCAAGAAGGTGATCTCAGCCGCATGGAGCATCAACCGCTCAGCCGGAGACCCATAGAGCCGGTCGCCTACAATAGGCGCATTCAAACCATCCGGATGCGCCGCGTGAACACGTAACTGGTGCGTTCTGCCCGTAAGGGGATAGAAATCCACAAGACAAGTGCCGTCCGCCCGTTGCTCCCGAACGACATAACGGGTAATCGCTACTTTGCCGTGCTCTATGTTCACCATCTGCCTTGGTCGGTCATACGGATCCGGCAGAAGTGGCAGGGAGATCATCCCTTCATCTGACATCTGATGGCTGATATCTGAAGGCTTCACTACCGCTTCGTACCGCTTGAGGATGTCGCGGCGTTGGAAATAGGCCTGCAGCGTCTTGTACACCTCCGGCGTTTTAGCAAGTACCAACAGTCCGCTGGTATCTTGATCAAGCCTATGTACCGCTTTGGCTTGCAGGTACGACTCTACCGAAGGCTCATCGCTTTTACCCGGTACGGAAAGCAGTCCTGCCGGTTTATTAACCACCATCAGATAGTTGTCTTCATAAATCACCTGTATCCTTTCCCCTTTCGCCTTTGACTTTTCTCCTTCTTCCTTTGACCTTTCACCTTTCACCTCTACCTCGAGTCCTTGTAGCATATGCCGCAGGATAGGCACACATTTACCGGAACAAGGGGCATAGAAACAACCTTCTTTTCGAAGCTCTGTTCGGGAAGGGGCACCGACCCAAAATTCTGCCAAAGCGATCGGTTTGAGTCCGTGGGTGAGAGCGTATTGCAGCAGTTTGGGCGCACAGCACTCACCGGCACCCGAAGGTGGCGTCCTTTCTCCTTTCACCTTTGACCTTTCACCTGTATCAAACCATTCTTCCGGAGAGAGGATAGGTTTCTCATCGGCAAAGATGTCCAACAGGTTCTTGCTTTCTCCTTTGCCGTTGATGAAGTTGTATTGCGCGAACAGCAGACGTTGCAGTCGTTTGGATTCCTCTTTGCTCGTACCCACTGGTGGAGTAGTCATCTCATAAACCGGCGGCACAAACCCCTCATGGTGATAACTACCGTCCAGTTTGGCAGAGAAAGCAGCGAGGTAATCGTCTGAATACTGAGTTCTGACATCTGATCTCTCCACCATGAGCACACCGAACATTTTGCCCTGTCGGTGTAACTCGCTCTCGGGGTGCTCGCACATGTACCCGTGTACCTTGTTTATTATCTCTGTCGCTGCTGTTTGGATGTCCATAATCCTAAATTTGCTGCAAAATTACAAAAAATCTTCGTTCCAAACAAGCCCAAACGATATTTTTTGCAAAAATAATCAAAAAATCTTGCATAATTGCAAAAAAAGTAGTAATTTTGCACCCGATTATGGTAACAGCATTTGATAACGACAAATATATCACGATTCAATCGGAGCATATTCGTGAGCGAATAGCGCAGTTTGGCAACAAATTGTACCTTGAGTTAGGGGGCAAGTTGTTCGACGATATGCATGCAAGTCGTGTGTTGCCGGGTTTTATGCCCGACAGCAAATTGCGTATGTTGACTCAGTTACGCGATTCGTTGGAGATTATTATCGTCATTTCTGCCGATGATATTGAGCGCAATAAAGTGCGTCAGGATTTGGGTATTACCTATGATGAGGATGTGCTCCGTTTGCGCGAAGAGTTTATGAGTCGTGGGTTTGTAGTATCTTCGGTCGTTATTACCCACTACGCAGGACAGCGTTCGGCGGACTCGTACCGTCAGCGTTTGGAGCGTAAAGGTATCCGCGTCTATTACCATTATATCATTGATGGCTATCCGCATAATGTGGATCTGATTGCGAGCGAAGAGGGTTTTGGTCGCAATGAGTATATCGAGACGACGCAGCCTCTGGTGGTTGTCACAGCCCCGGGACCCGGAAGCGGCAAGATGGCGGTGTGTCTCTCGCAGTTGTACAACGAGCATGTTCGCGGACACGAAGCCGGATATGCGAAGTTCGAGACTTTCCCTGTCTGGAATCTGCCGCTCAAACATCCGCTCAACGTAGCCTATGAAGCCGCTACGGCGGATCTGCAGGATGTGAACATGATCGACCCCTTCCATCTGGAGGCGTACGGCAAGACGGCTGTGAACTATAACCGTGACGTGGAGATCTATCCGGTGTTGGAGGCGCTCTTTACCTCTATCTACGGTAAGAGTCCTTATAAGTCACCGACCGACATGGGAGTGAACATGGTGGGCTTCTGTATCAGCGATGACGATGCTGTTCGTGAGGCAAGCAAGCAGGAGATCATCCGCCGTTATTTTCAGGCTTTGTGCCATTTGGCTAACGGTAAATGCAACGATGCGGAAATCAAGAAATTAGCCTTGCTTCAACAGCAAGTGGGCATCAATACCGCTTATCGCCGTACAACGGTTGCAGCTCGTGAACGCAGAGCGCTGACGGGTGCTTTGCACGATGGTACGTTCTCGCACGCAGCGGCTATCGAGTTGCCGGACGGGCGGATCATCACTGCGGAAGCAGGACAATTATTGGGTTCTTCGGCTGCGCTGCTGCTCAATGCCATGAAGGAATTGGCGGGTATTGATCATTCGCTGCGACTGATTCCTCAGCAGATCATTGAACCTATCCAAAAGACGAAGATCAATTATCTTCACGGTCAAAACCCGAGACTGCATACGGACGAGGTGTTGGTAGCGCTTTCGGTGCTCTCGTTGCAAGATGAGAACTGCCGTAAAGCCTTGGAGACACTTCCCTTACTGAAGGGTTGTCAGGCGCACTCCACGGTGATGCTCAAAGAGGTAGATTGGAGAACATTTAAGAAATTAGGAATAGATTTAACAACGGATCCTGCAAAGAAGTAAGAGAACTCGGGTGAGAATCCCGGACAGACAGGCTACTGTGATTGCCTTGCGGCATAAGTCAGATCGCTTACCATTTGCGCTAATTGAGCAGTCCTCCTGTAACAGGACGAACCAATGGTAAAAAAGATATTTTTCATACTTTGTTTAGCACTCTGTGCGCACTCTGTTTTCGCTTTGGACGAGACAGAGGTTGACTCGTTGTATAACCACTTCCAGATAGAGGAGGTGGAGGTTACTGCGCGTGCGTTGAACAAAGATATAATTGTGCCGCAGACCCTCAAGGGCGAGGAGTTGCAACGTCTCAATGCCTTGAGTGTAGCGGATGCGTTGCGGTATTTCTCAGGCGTGCAGCTCAAGGACTATGGAGGAGTGGGGGGAATTAAGACGATTAATATCCGCTCAATGGGGAGCCAGCATACGGCTGTGTATTATAATGGTGTGCAATTAGGCAACGCGCAGAACGGACAAGTGGACTTAGGGCGTTTCTCGCTCGATAACATGGAGCAGATACAGCTCTTCAATGGTCAGAAATCCGACATCTTTCAGTCCGCCCGAGAGTTTGGAGCCGCAGGAAACGTCTATCTGACAACCCGTAAACCGTATTTCAAAGAGAACGAGCGCGTACATGTGCGTGCCCAGATGCGTTTTGGCTCGTTTGCGTTGGCGAACCCCAATGTGGGCGTAGATGTCAAACTCACAGACGCTCTCTCGCTCACCTTGGATGCCGAGTATGTCTATTCGAACGGCAAGTATCCGTTCCGTTACAAACGTGTGCTCCCTAACGGCGAGACAGCGTATGACACGACAGCTGTGCGGCAGAACGGCGATGTGAATGCCGTTAGGACGGAGTTAGGTTTGCATCATTATTACCGCACAACTGGTTTCTGGCGCGTACATGCCTATAACTATTGGTCGGAGCGCGGTGTGCCGGGAGCTATTGTCAATAATGTGTGGCGAAACGGAGAGCGCTTATGGGATAGAAATACCTTTGTTCAGGCGGAATGGAAGGATGAATGGTTTAACCGATGGAGTACAAGGTTCTTGGCTAAATACGCCAATGACTATACACATTACAAGAACTATGACGTGAAACTTCTGCCTTCCGACAATACCTATACGCAGCAAGAAGTTTATCTGTCTTTTGCCAATAAGATACAGTTGTTCCGATGGTGGGACGTGTCGGTAGCGTATGATTATCAATACAATACGCTTTCTCGTGAGAACCTGTTGCTGAAAGCCGGATCCGAGCATTTCTACCGTCATAGTCATTGGCTGAGTGCGGCTACGGCGTTTAATTTCAAGGAGTATTTGCGTCTTCAGGCGTCGGTGCTCATGACTGCGGTTCAAAATGACAAATCTCAGATCTCCAATGACAAATGTCGATTCACCCCGGGTGTCTTTTTCTCTTTCCGTCCGTATCCGAAGATAGACCTGAGTCTCAATGCGTTCTACAAGCAGAGTTATCGCTATCCGACCTTCAATGACCTCTATTATACAGATCTCGGCAATGCGAACCTCCGTCCGGAGTTAGCCCGCCAACATTCGGTTGAGTTAGCGTATCGCTTGTCCAAAGACCAACGACCAACGACCAACGACATTGGCTATGCCTTAAGCGCAAGTCTCTCTTATTACTACAACCGCGTGACGGACAAGATCATCGCGTATCCGAAAGGACAGCAGTTCCGTTGGACGATGCTTAATCTTGGAACCGTGAAGATCAATGGTGTCGATGCGAAAGCGGATGTCTCGCTCTATCTTCCTTTGCGATTTGTGCTCCGTTCGAGACTCGGTTATACCTATCAGACCGCGATTGATGTCACGAACCCTGCGGACACCTATTACCGGCATCAGATACCTTATATCCCTTGGCATAGCGGTAGTGCGGTGCTCGGACTGGAATGGTCGAGTAAACGTGGAGATCATTATGGTCTGAACTATTCGTTCATCTATGTCGGTGAACGTTATGGTCAGCAGGAGAACACCGTCTATAACTATGTACAGCCTTGGTACACGCATGACCTCTCCATCTACGGAGAGTGGAAGATACCCATCGACCAACGACAGGCTCTGTCCCGCAACGACCAAATCTGGCTGAAAGCAAACCTCGAAATCAATAACTTGCTCGGACAGGATTATGAAGTGATCCAGAACTATCCGATGCCTAAACAGAATATACGATGCACGCTATCTATAAGATATTAGGAATAAAGAGTAAAGACCGCTTCGCTGAAAGAATAAAGACCGGAATGCTTCGACTATTCAGGGCATTCTTGTCCTTAGTCCTTATTCCTTACTCCTTATTCTCCTGTCGTCATGACGATGTGATCTATCCGACGATAGGCACGCACGTCACGGACGAAGTGCGTGAGGGTGGATTGTATATCCTTTGTGAGGGAAATATGGGGTCTAACAAAGCGCGTTTGGATTATATCAATCTGCATTCGGGTGAGTATTACGCCAATTGGTATGGAGCGCAGAATCCAAAGCAGATGAAGGAGTTAGGCGATGTGGGCAATGATATTCAGCAGTATGGAGGCAAGCTCTATGCGGTCATCAACTGTTCGCATAAGGTAGAGGTGATGGATCCGAAAGCACGACATATAGCACAGGTGGACATCCCGAATTGTCGGTATTTGGCGTTTCACGGCAGTAAGATGTACGTGAGTGCCTATGTGGGCAGTATAGCTGACCCGGATATGTTTGGTTCTGTCTATGAGGTAGATACTGCTACGCTGCAAATCACGCGTGAGGTGAAAGTAGGACACCAGCCTGATGAACTTTGTATTATCGACGACCGGCTCTATGTCGCCAATTCCGGCGGGTATCTCACGAACCGCTATGACTCCACGCTGTCCGTCATCGACCTCAATAGCTTTACGGAGATAGAGCAGATACCTGTGGGCTTGAATCCCACAAGGGTACGTGCTGACGAGCAGAAACATCTATGGGTTTGTTGTCAGGGTAATTATTCCGGCAGAGCACCGCAGATAGTGGTATTGGATCATGACCGAGTCCTGAAGCGTATTGCCGTTTCCTGCTCGAATATCTCCCTTTACGGCAACACCGCCTATGTGCTGGACGGGGAGAACAAGGCGGTTCATCGGATCTCGACGATCGATTATACCCCTGTCTCTTCTCCGATGAATCTCTCCGCCTATGAGCATCCTTATGGGATCTTGGCTTGCTCCGATGCGCTCTATATCACGGACGCCAAGAACTATGTCTCATCCGGTGTGCTGCATTGCTATGACTATGACGGATGGGAGCATTGGACAGCCAAGACGGGCGATATACCGGGACATCTCTGCCGTGTGGTGGGAGCCTATGATCTCTATCCGGATCCTTCGGGCGGGGACACTACTCGTCATTCGCCTTATATCGCTAAGGTCTATGAATACCTGCCTGCTATGGGGCAGTTTGTCAATGAGTTACCGAAATACGAGGAGGGCGATGATGCCGCTTCTATGTGTCGCAAATGTGAGCAGTCGATTGCCAATAATGCCGGTGGAATGGTATCATTAGGAGGATGGGGTGGATATATTACGTTTGGTTTTGATCATCCGGTGGAGAACAAAGACGGATATGACCTGCAGATTCTTGGCAATGCGTTCTATATGAGTGGAAGTACCGAGTATGGCAGTTCCGAACCCGGCATTGTGTTGGTCAGCCGAGACGAGAACGGTAATGGTCTGCCGGACGACAAGTGGTTTGAGCTGAAAGGTAGTCTATATGATGATCCTAAGACACAACATGCCGTGGTTCGTACTTATACTCGGGAGAGCGACACCCTGCAAAATCCCTTCCATAAACATCCGTATTATCCGCAGTGGATTAAGGAGAATGAATATACCGTTAGCGGTGCGCTTCTTCCACCGCAGACCAAGGTTATAAGCGGTCAGAACGTGCAGCGGATTTTGGATTTCGGCTATGTGGATAATAAGCCCAATACAGATAAAGAGGGCACCTCTTTTGATCTCTCTTGGGCGGTAGATGCAGCAGGACAAGCGGTGAACCTGCCTTCTGTGGATTTCATCCGTGTGTATAATGCGGTAGATGAAGTCCTGCCGCAAACAGGCGAACTGAGCACCGAAGTGTCCGGCGCGATCGATTTACATGTGAAATAGTGCGAATAACACTTTATAATTAACCCTTTTTATTAACAATTAAAAACATTTATTTTATGAAAAAGATTTTCTTTTTAGCAGCGGCTGCCTTGATGAGCACCGCTATGTTTGCTCAACTGCAAGTAGCTACGTTTGAGGACATCATGCTTGCCAAGGCTGACACTGTATGGCAAGGTGCAGATGCTCCTGTTATTGGTTGGAACAACTGGAAAAGTGGTTCTTACAATTTCCTGAGCTATTATGGAGGTAATAGCGGTTATGGTGATTATTATTCTGCATTTACAGTTAGCAACCAGATGTCCAATACATATGAAGGTCTTCAGGATGCTTATCATAGTGCATGTGGAGGTGCATATGAAGGAAATAACTTCGCGGTTTGGAATGAGAACTATTATGGTGCAGATTCTATTATGTTCGATAATCCTCAAGTTTTCAAAGGCTTTTGGATTAATAACACCGCTTATGCCGTAAACTCTATGTGCAATGGAGACGGTTATGCCAAGAAATTCGGTAAGGATGATTGGTTCAAACTGAGAATATACGGTAGTTATGAAGGAGAATTCCTTAGTTATATTGATGTCTATCTGGCTAAAGATGGTAAGTATATCAATCAGTGGACCTATGTTGACCTCCAGAACCTTGGTCATCAGATTGAGGGACTCAAATTCCAATTGAGTAGTAGTGACGAGAGCTATGGTTTTATGAACACGCCGGCTTACTTTGCAATGGATAACTTCGGTGCTGCAAAGCCTGAAGGATATGTAGAGCCGGAGAAGGCTGAGTTCGATCTGAGCGAAGGTATCCACAATACCGATGCAGCAGTGAAGGCCGTTAAGGTGATTCGTGACGGTAAAGTAGTCATTCTCCGTGGTGAGAAGGCATTCAATATCCTTGGCTCTGAACTCTAATGAGAACCATCTCGTACACCGTACTTTGTACTCTCATGCTGCTTTGCTTTGCGGGCTGTGGAAAACAGCCTGCAGAGCAGGGTAGTGTGCCTGCCGGAAATAAGTATGCCGAGGGCTGTCAGATCACTCAGACGGATACCGGAGTAGTGGTAGAGGTGTTTCAGCCTTACCAGCGTCTGTGTGTCCGTGAGCCTTTGCGACGCTTAGGGACGATGAGTACCGTGCAGGTCGGTTTTCTCTATGTGCTGGATGCGATGGACTGTCTGGTGGCGGTTTGCAATCCGGAGTTGATATACACGCCTGTTAAGGGCGATGAGATAGATCTTGGGGACTCTATGAAGCCTTCTGCTGAGCGTACCTTGCAGGCAGGTCTGGATGCGTTATTGGCGGTGAACTACGGTCAGTATGATAACTTAGAGGCAACGCGTTTGGAGAAATTAGGCGTGTTCACTATTTATATCAACGAATGGCAAGAACACTCTCCTTTAGCGCGAGCTGAATGGATCCGCGTGCTCGGAGCCCTCACCGGCAAACTGCACGAGGCCGATTCCATCTTTCAAAAGGTGGAAACACAATATATAAATCTCAAATCTCAGATCTCAAATCTCCAATCCACGAAAATAATGAGTGGTAATAATTTTCGTGGCACTTGGTATGTTCCTTCCGGTAAGAACTACTTGGCTTATCTCTTCAAAGATTCAGGCGCGGAATATCCGTTCTATGATGACGAACGCGAGACATCTATCCCGTTGACAATTGAAGAGACCCTGCATTATTTCCACGATGCCGACGTCTGGGTTGGAGCAGGAGGAAACAGTCTGTCGGAATTGGCTCAGATGGACGAGAAGCATACTTGGTTTAAGGCGTATAAAGACGGACGCGTCTATAATTGGCGCAAACAACGTCTTCCATCCGGCGCGAATAATTTCTGGGAGCGTGGGGTAGTACACCCTGAAGAAATGCTTGAGGACGTTATTCATATTCTGAATAACGCCCCCGATTCTACGCTCCATTTCGCGGAGAGGTTGTACTGATTTCGTATTTACGTAATTACGTAATAACGTTATTACGAAAAATTATTCACATCCTCCAGACATTTTCTACACAAACAATCTCTGTAATGCGTGCGCAGGTAAGTGCGCGCATTTTCTGTAAGGTGAATACCTGCGCATTGACAGATAGCCGGATTCTCGTGGTGACAAACAAAAGGTGCCCCGCAACGAGGGCACTTTTTGTTTATTCCTTGGTTCATGAACTCGTTCATCGGCGGATCTTTTTCTTCTGAACGGGTTTGTTCTGGAGCTTAACAACCAGTGTGCTCAGGGCATCTACTTTCTGCTCTTGAGACAGGTCTATCGTCTCGCCTGTAAGCGGATTGATACCTACCGGATTATACTGACCTAAGATCTCTGCATAATTCTTAACAGGTACCAAACGCGGCTCCTCGGCTGCGTTAGCGAAGACAAAGACTGCCTCTTTGTCATTGTAACGGAAGAAAGCATAGGTGTTGTCCCGAGACAGGAAATGCATGGTCTTACCCCAATGGAGCACAGGTTCGTTCTTACGCCACTGGAAGAGGGCAGATTGAAAATCAAACATATCCTGCATATCTGCGGTCACAGCTGCGCCTTGCGGCAGAGGAGCACGCAGATAGGAGTGGTTATTCGGATCTTCGCTCTTGGAGGTCATTGCATATTCGTCTCCGTAGAGAACCTGCGGAATACCGCGCATGGTAGCCAAGAGCACATATGCCAATTTCACGCGACGCGGGTCTTTGTCCTTCACTACGTCCGTAATACGACCCATATCGTGGTTGCCAAGGAAGGTGAACAGTTTGTTCACATCGGCGTACATATAATCCAAGGTCATTGCGTCATACACGCGTGTCAGACCGTTACCCCATCCGTGACCGTCGTTCTCCAGAGCCTGACGGATAGCTTCCTCTACGGGGAAGTCCATGACGGTCGGGAGGTGGCTGTCAAAACCATCGAAGTTCTTTGCACCGCTCTGCCAATAAGCTACTGCGGGAGCGGGACGGGTCCAGCACTCACCAACGATATTGATGTTCGGGTACTCCTCACGGATCGCTTTGAGCCAAAGGCTGCCCGGGATCTTCTCTATATACGGATAAGTGTCCACACGCAAACCGTCCAAGTCTGCATATTCGATCCACCATATAGCCCATTGCTGGAAGTATTTCAGCAGGTCGGGGTTCTCCAAGTTCATGTCCGGCATCGGAGAATCAAACCAACCGCGGTTAGAGAGCTGACGGTCGTACTCCGAAGCATTGATGTCATAGTTAGCGGTGAAGCAGTTATTGGTATTGGTGAACTGAGGGAACTGGTTGATCCAATTCCGGTAAGGCAGGTCAGCTATCCACCAGTGTGCCGAACCGCAGTGGTTTGGTACCATGTCCATGAGGATCTTCAGACCTTTCTCGTGTGCCTGTTGTACCATCTGCTTGTAGAGTTCGTTGCTTCCGTAACGCGGATCAATATGATAGTAGTCCGAGCAAGCATAGCCGTGATAACTCCAAGCTGCCTCGTCGTCACCCAACATAGGAGTCGGCCAGATAGCGGTACAACCTAATTTGGCAATATGGTCAAAGGAGTTGATGATACCTTGTATGTCACCGCCCCAACGGCCGTTCACGTTGTTCTTGTCGGCTTTCTCTTTGGTGTTCGGAGTGCTGTTATTGCTCTCGTCACCATCTACAAAACGGTCGGACATAATCAGGTACACTACATCCGAAGCGTCGAAACTCTTGCGCTCACGGCTACCTGCCTTGCGTTCGTTGATGACGTAGTCGTGCGTCACTTTCTTTTTGCCCTTCCGGAGGGTGATACGGTACGTACCGGGTTGATTGACTTGCATGTCCACGAACAGATAGTTCGGGCTCTCGGCATTATGTTGGGCGGTGGGCACAAGTCCCTGACAAGCTCCGCGCATCACTTTGCCTTTCATCAACTGCTGAACGCTCACTTGTGCGTCCTGCAGGTCTTCGCCGTGAAACATAAGCGTCAACGGAGTCTTCATGTCCGTCCACCAGCACAAGGGTTCTACTTGCGTGATCTTAGGTGCTGCAAAGGAGATCTGTCCTATGAGCAACACCGCTGCAATAAGAGAAATTCTGTTTTTCATATGTTGTTTTTTAATGGGTTAACGGGTTAGTGGGTTAGTGGGTTAGTGGGTTAGAGGGTTAGAGGGTTAGAGGGTTAGAGGGTTAGAGGGAACTAACGGGTACTTTGTTGAGTTCACGATGGTTCCGGAGCATCTCCAAATAGCTCTCCCAGAATGTCTCCATTTCCTCAGATGGTTGTTGCAAGAAGAGCTCCGTTCCCTGACTTTCTATTCGCTCAATGACCATTCCCACACTGATCTTATGCGTGTCCAAAGCAGGCTGATACGTGCGATCCTCTTCGTCCTCCACAAAGACCTCCCGAAGCACTCCTGTCTCCACCAAACGGCTTAGCAGCTGATTAACTAACCGGATTGGTAAATGGTCGCGAATAGCAAGTTGGTGAGCCGTGAGAGGTTCTTCGTCTGCTTCGAAGCGCTTAATGATGATTGAAAGGAGGTAGAGCGTGATGAAGTCTTTGTACCTTCTGGACATCTGACTCAGGTCATGCTCGTACTCAAACTCTTCGTTGTTTTGGATCGCGTAACTCATCTCTGCTCCGATGAGAATAAGCAGGCTCGTGTATTGCAGCAAGACCATGAGAATAGGAATAGTAGCAAAAGCACCATAGACGATGCTCGTTCGTCCCAACATAGCAATCAAATAGACCGATAACATCTGCAGCAACTGAAAAAGCGTACCCATTAGGATACCGGGTATCAGCGCGCTCATGAATCGTACTTTGGTGTTCGGGATAGCCATGTACATCCAGATATACAGAATCCAGCAAACGACAAACTGAAAGATCTGTACACCCACCGAGTGAAAGGACTCATATACCTTTTCCAGCGGAAGTACATTCTCCACGGTCGAATGAATGAAGATTGTGATACCTGCGCTGCAAACAAGGAACATAGGGATCAAGACCACTATCGCGATATACGTCGTAACCTGATGAAGAATAGAACGAGAGCGTTTGACATTCCAGATGCGGTTGAAAGCGCTCTCTACCGATTGAAAGAACGAGTAAACTGCCCAAAGGAGAACGACCAAGCCGATACCGATGAAGAGTCCGCCTTGCGTAGTGTCCAAGTATCGTTGCACCATCGCCATGATGGTCGGCACCATGTTCGTCTCGCCTAAGAAAGAGTGGTTCAACTGCTGTTCGATGATGTCCAGTACACCGAAACCTTTCGCAACAGCTACCACCATCGCTAAGATGGGGATTACCGCGAAAATAAGAGAGTAGGTGAGGGATTTGGCAGTGTCGTTGAGGTTCTTGCTTGTGAAACCCCGGATGACCAGCGCGATTGTACGAATGATTGCATATCCCAAACGCTGAAAGAATCCACTATACTCAGTGGACGTACGCCGCCACATGTCGTAGCGCACAAAATCCTTTATTTGGGAGATCTTTTTCATGGCGATAAATTGGTGCTTCGCACGTTAAATGGTAAAAATGGTGCTTTTAGCACGTTAGTGAGGAGAGGGAGCAAATCTATAAGCCGGGTTCTGTACCCTTTCGGGCGTCTATCATTAATCTCGGAGACCATGTTACCATGTCTCTCTCTCGCTTCCTACCCTCCGACTCACGCGAGCAGCGCTCAAACGTCGGTTTACTTGGAATTGCAGCCCACAGTGTGCTCGTTTCACATTACTCGTCTCTGTAGCAGGGACCAAACATTTCTGCCTGACGGCCGTTAACCGCTGTGGTGCTCTGTGCTGCCCGGACTTTCCTCTGCGGATGAGATCAAGGAGCGTACCCCTTTCTTTCTCTCCTCAGCGATAGACCGATTTGCTTTCTCTTCACACTTGTTGTCGACGTGACAGAGCGGTGTACGGGAATCGAACCCGCCTCCTCGGCTTGGGAAGCCGATGCACTACCGATGTGCTAACACCGCGAGTTATGCTACGCTTTCCCCAAAAATTGAAATTTTCGGGGACCCTGAATACCTCTATTCAGAGAAATCGGGTGCAAAGGTACACTTTTTTTGGCATATATGCAAATAAAAAGAGAAAAAAACGAAAAAAAACTAATTTGTATTGACGATTTGACGATGGATGAGGGCGTTGAGGGGATACGTGCGGCGGGAACGGAGGGGACGAGGATCTATGGGCACGAAGGAAACGTCCTCGGGGCTTAAGGGCGAAGGGGACTCCGCGCTGACGCACGGAGCACTCAACAAAGATGGCTCAGCGGTGGGTTGCTCGGCAAGGGCGGATTGTTGGGCGGAGGCTTGTTGGGCGGCGGATTTGAGGTCGCGGTAGATGCAGACGTAGACGTATTGATAGAAACGGGTATAGGGCTTGAGACCGGGTTCCGGTTTGGCACCACCTTTAACTACATGGAAATAATGATGGAAGAAACGGAGTCTCCATTCGATGCCTTCCGGAGAGTAGTCGTGTTCGAGGGAGTGAGCGAGTTTCTGGGCGGTTTTGATGAGTTCGCGGTTAGCTACGCAGGCTGCAGACCACGTCTTGGGGAAATGGTAGGTATAGAGTTGGTGGAGACCGCCAAAACGCGGGACACGGCGGACGATGATGTGCTTGCGGTATTTTTGGCCTTTCTTGTGGGAGTTCATCATGCCGCAGTAGTAATTGATTCCATCAATGGGGTATAAATAACGCACACCACGGGCTCGAACCTTGGAAACAGCAGGAGAAGGCACCTCTTGGAAAAGGGTGCTTGTTAAAAGCGAAAATATGGTTGTTTTTAGATGTTTTGACATCGGCTGTAAATCGTTGTATATGTGGTTATTATGGTTGTGTTACAATTAGCATGGTCTAGGATGCCTCCTTTCCGGTCTCGATCCGCTCTGCTTCCGGTCTCGGGCAGAGCCCTTGGGAGGGGTTAGTGGATGAGAGGATTAGGGGATGAGAGGGTTAGTGGATGAGAGGATTAGGGGATGAGAGGGTTAG
>JAFXWI010000070.1 GCA_017542915.1 Paludibacteraceae bacterium | reverse complement strand
GCGGTATCAAGTACATCGATTACAAAGATCCTGAGTTCCTCAAGAAGTTCCTGAACGAGCAAGGTAAGATCCTGCCGCGTCGTATTACCGGTACTTCGTTGAAGTTCCAGCGTAAAGTTGCTCAGGCCGTTAAGAAAGCACGCCACTTGGCTCTGCTGCCTTACGTAACCGACATGATGAAATAATTGTTTAACCGACTTAATTGAAAGGAAAAAAGTATGGAAGTAATTCTGATTCAAGACCTTGCAAACCTCGGTTTCAAGAACGACATCGTAAAAGTACGTGATGGCTACGGACGTAACTACCTTCTGCCGCAGAAGATTGCTATCATCGCCAACGAGAGCAACCGCAAACAGCTGGCAGAGAACCTCAAACAGCAGGCTCACAAAGCAGCTAAGATCCTCGCAGACGCTCAGGCACTGGAGGCTAAGTTGGCTGAGACCGTAATCGAGGTAAAAGTAAAAGCTAACGAGGACGGTAAGATCTTCGGTACAGTAACCACTCAGAACATCTCTGACGCTCTCAAAGCACAGGAGATCCTGATCGACAAGAAAGTGATCACGATCGCTGAGCCGATCAAGCAAGTAGGTGAGTACACCGCACAGGCTCGTCTCCATCGTGAGGTAAAAGCTGATATCAAGCTGAACGTAGTAGCTGAGTAAACTAGAGTATTAACCAAAAGATTTATGAAGGTTCGTGCAAGTCGAGCGTAAGCTCGCTTACGCAGCTCGACGAAGCCGAAGCTCCAGAATTTAAATTTCAATTTAAATTATGAAAAAAGGAATTCATCCCGAGAACTACCGTGTAGTAGTTTTCAAAGATATGTCTGACGGTACTCAGTTCTTCAGCCGCTCTACAGCTGCAACGAAGGACACCATCGAAATCGACGGCGTTCAGTATCCGCTGATCAAGCTTGAGATCTCGAACACGAGTCACCCGTTCTACACCGGTAAGTCCAAACTCGTGGACACCGCAGGTCGCGTGGACAAGTTTATGTCTCGCTACGGAAATCGTACTCGCAAGTAATCATGCGAAGGATAATAAGAGCGGACAAGCATGTCCGCTCTTATTGTTTATTTGAAGATTGGAAGATTTGAAAATTTGAAGATTTAAAATTTGAAGATTATGGAAAACACACAACTTTGGAAGGCCTTAGGCCGCAATTTTATTATCTCAATCATCCTTTTCGGAGCCTTGTTAGGTCTCCTGTGGATTGTTGAATCGTGCATAGGCACCGTTCAACTTCTCAAATGGCACGATCCGGCTTGGGTAGTCGGTATTCCGGCTTCCATCATCGGCGTTGCATATATTCTCACTGTTCGTGACCCGCATAACTACACGGGTTTCTTCGCAGGTATTTTGATGTCCATACTGTTGGGTATTCAGTTTGTACTGCAAGGAGGTTACGATAGTGCGTTTCTCTTCTTTATGATCTTCATCCCGTTCCAGATGATGTCGATCTATAAATGGAGCCGTAAGAAAGACGAAGGCGGAGCGAGTTTTGAACCTAAGTTCCTCGATACCCCACGTCTGTTCCTGTCTATCGGTATTTTCCTGATCATCACCATAGGCGATTGGATCATGGCATCGATCGCTATTTACCACGAGCCGATCATGGATAACCTCGTTCCCAAACTGCTGAACGGCGTGCTGATCTCCTCGTCGTTCCTCGCCAACTACTGGCTTATCTACCGCAAGACGGACAGCTGGATCTATTGGTTGTTGTACAGTGTAGCAGGTATCGGACTATTCATCCTCATTCGCAACCCGTTCTCTATTGTGTTGTTCACGTTCTTCTTCGTCATCAATGGTATGGCTTGCTTGGCGTGGATCAAAGCAACCAAGCCAGAAAACTACAATTGGGCACACATTTTTTTGAAGAAATAAACCTCGTGATCACGTGATCACGAGATCACGAAAATAATTATGATAAAAAGAAAAGCAGACACGATCTTAAAAGTGTCAGAGCAGGTGACTCTGATGGAATTTCTCATCGCTAAGATGGGAGGCATGGCCAAATCGTCGGTGAAGCAGCTTTTGGGTCAACGGCGCGTCAAAGTAGGTAATGTAGTACAGACGCGTCATGACTTCGCGCTCAAAGCCGGGGATATTGTTACCGTCTCTTCGGGACGGGGTAACAGCCAGTTGACGCACCCGAAATTAAAGATCGTCTATGAAGACGACGACCTCATTGTGGTCAACAAACAGCCGGGACTGTTGACCGTCGCTACCACGCCGGGCAGCAAGGAGACCACCGTCATGTCTATCCTGCGCGCGTACGTTAAGAAACAGAACGCACGCGCGAACATATACGTAGTACACCGTCTGGATCGGGAGACATCGGGTCTGCTTGTCTTTGCACGCTCCGAGGAGTTGCAACACTATATGCGTCAATACTGGCGTGAGCTCGTCACCGAGCGTACGTATATCGCTTTAGCGGAAGGGATCTTAGAGCCCCGCGAAGGTAAGATCACCACTTGGCTGACCGAGGACAAACGCAATGCGGTAGTCTATTCCTCACCCGTGGATGACGGCGGTGACATAGCTATCACCAATTATAAGGTGTTGCGTACGGCAAAAGGCGATGGGTTAGAGGCGAAAGGCTATTCCCTCGTGGAACTGCATCTGGAGACCGGACGCACGAACCAGATCCGTGTACACCTTGCTTCGAAAGGCTGTCCGGTGGTCGGAGACCGCAAATACGGTCACGGCAACGAATTCAGCCCTATTGACCGCTTGTGTCTGCATGCCAAAGTGTTGGAGTTTATTCATCCCGTAACGGAGAAAAAGGTGCGTTTCGAGAGTCCCGTTCCCAAAGAATTTAACAGAGTGCTGCAATAAATCCCAATTTTTAGGGATTGCAGATGTCGAAAAAAAGCAGTACCTTTGTCGTCGATTTCGGCGACAAAGGATTTTATGCAGAAGATAGCAGTCATAGGATTACCCAAAAGCGGCAAGAGCTCGCTTTGCCAGGCGCTTCAGAGTCTGGCAGGAGACACCTTGCAGTTTGAGGAAGTTCATGAGCACGATGCGTTGCACGGTCACGTGTACGATGCTGTCTTACAGGTGGTTGATGCCACGAGGTTGGAGGAGTCCTTGTTGCTCGCTACGCACATCATCGATGAGCAGGAGAAGATCGTTCTGGCTATCTGCCGGTACGACTTGCTGTTGGAGACCGATCACTCGCTTAACATCCCCAAATTAGAGCAACTCATCGGTGTGCCTACCTGCCGTGTGTCGGTGAAATGGAGCAACGGACTGTCCAACTGTCTGTCCATTTTGCGGGACGTTGCCTCGCGTCGCGTCTCGCACGCACACCCTATTCATCACTTACGTGATCAGGCGGACGAAGAGAGCTACCGCGCGTACGTACATGGTATCCTGACGGAGACCCTGACGCACGCTAAGAACGACCAGCATCAGACGAGGTTAGAGCGTATCGATAAAGTGCTGACGAATCCGTGGTTAGGTTTCCCGATCATGATGGCGCTGCTCTATTTTGTGTTCTGGTGTACCTTCACGCTCGGCTCCTATCCGCAAGATTGGATAGAGGAGGCGGTCGAGATTTCATCTGATTGGCTTAGCGAATTAGTGGAACCGAGTTGGTGGAGCAGTCTGCTCATTGACGGAGTGTTAGAAGGCGTAGGAGCCGTTTTGGCGTTCCTGCCCAATATCATCATCCTTTTCTTCTTCATCAGCCTCATGGAGGACTCCGGTTACATGGCTCGTGAGGCATATATCATGGATAGAATCATGCACCATGTAGGTCTGCACGGTCGAAGCTTCGTGCCGATGCTGATGGGTTTTGGCTGTAACGTACCGGCTATCATGGCGGCGAAAGAGATACAGAATCCCAAAGACCGCGTGCTGACGATGCTGATGGTGCCTTTTATGTCCTGCTCGGCTCGACTGCCGGTATATATGCTGTTTGTGGACACGTTCTTCGAGCGCCACAAAGCCTTGGTAATGATCTCGCTCTATGCGATAGGCATCTGCCTGTCCGTATTGTTTGCTATCTTCATGAAACGCACCAGATGGTTCCGGCAGGACAATGACGACACCGTAAACGAGTTACCGGAGTTCCATATGCCTCGTTTCCGTAACACGATGGCGCATATCTGGGAACGCGTGGAGGACTATTTGCAGAAGATCTGCACGGTCATCCTCTGGGCATCCATCATCATCTGGGCATTGGAGTATTTCCCGACGCAGAACTTGGACGACTTGGAGCACTCGTACCTCGCTGCTATCGGTCAGTTTGTCTCGCCGATCATGGCGCCGCTGGGCTTTGATTGGAAGATGTCGGTCTGCCTGCTCACGGGTCTGCCTGCCAAGGAAGCCATCGTCTCTACCCTTGCTATCCTCTATGGTGGCGATCTGTCTTCCGCCGGTTTCACACCGCTGACCGCCTTCAGTTTTATGCTGTTCGTGCTGCTCTATTTCCCCTGCATCGCCACTATCGCTACGCTGCACCGTGAGGCAGGCAGAAAATGGGCGTGGTTCACGGTCTTCAACTCCCTTTTCCTCGCTTGGCTGATCTCGTTTATCGTCTATCAGGTGGGATTGCTTTTTGTTTGAGCCTCTTCGAACTTAGCTTTCATGGTCGGATTGCCGTACGTGAGACGTTTGATGGTCACGTCCTGCAGTTTCTTATCCGCCGCATTGAGGTTATCACCCGATTTGATCAGGTTCTCACGCACCTTGGTGAGGTGAGCGATAGTCTTGTCTATCTCGTCAATCGCATCTTGGAACCGCTCATTGGCAAGCCGCACATTGCGTCCGAAACCGTCCTTGAACGCCATCAGTTTCTCCTCGAAATTCGTCACGTCCACCTGCTGCGCTTTGACCAACGCCAACTCACGTTTGGCATCCAGACTCTTTCGGCTCGTCTGGCATAAGAGCGTGATGAGCGGCACAAAGAACTGCGGACGGATGACGTACATCTTCTCATAGCGGTGACTCATATCGACTATACCACCGTTGTACAGATCGCTATCCGGCTCCAAGAGCGATACTAAGACCGCATACTCGCATCCTTTCTTGCGGCGGTCAGCGTCTAACTTGGTCAGGAAATCTTCGTTCTTATGCTTGGTGGCGGTCTCATCGTTCTCGTTCTTCATCTCGAACATGATGGAGATATACTCCACCCCGTCGTCTGAACTGTCACGGAAGACAAAATCGCCTTTCGTTCCTTCCACCACCTCGTTGTCTTTCTCGAAATAGGCATAGGGAAAGAGCGGACGGATGCGTGCGAACTCGGTAGCACAATGCTGCTCGAGGGTCTCTCCGACCATCTTCGTGGAGAGACGCAGTTTCATATCCTTGTAATACGCCACTTGGTCTTGCAGCGCCTTGACTTGCTCCGCCATCTGATTGCGCAGGACAGCCAACTCCTGCTCTTTCTTGGCATACGCCTCGGTAGCCTGTTGGCGTAACTGCATGACCGCAATCTGTTTCTGCTGGTCGGCTTGCTGCAACTGTGCCTGCATCGTCTGCAACTGAAGCTCCGAACGGCTCTTCTGCTCGGATAACTGCGCTTTGATAGAAGCCAACTCCGCCTCCTGACGAGCCTGCTGCGCACGCTCTAACTCATTGATCCGACGAGCTAACTCTTGCTCAAACTCACTGTTTTTCACCTGATTAAGCAGCAAGGCGTAGTCCGCCTCATCAACGCTGAACGTGTTGCCGCATTTGGGACATTTTAACTCTTTCATACTACGTGACCGTTTTGCGGTGCAAAGATACACAAAAAAAATGACATACGCAAGCGCGTACGTCATTTTTTTTGTATCCGCCAAGATTGGCGGATAGTTTGAGTGATTAGTGCAGCTCAGCGAGGTACTTGATAGTACGAACCATCTGGCTGGTGTAGCTGTTCTCGTTGTCGTACCAGCTAACTACCTGTACCTGATAGGTATCCTCGTCGATCTTAGCTACCATGGTCTGGGTTGCATCGAAGAGCGAACCGAACTTCATACCGATTACATCGCTCGAAACGATCTCATCCTCGGTGTAACCGAAGGACTCGGTCTGAGCAGCCTTCATAGCTGCGTTGATACCCTCTTTGGTGATGTCTTTACCCTTAACAACTGCTACCAAGATAGTGGTAGAACCGGTCGGAGTCGGAACGCGCTGTGCGCTACCGATCAGCTTGCCGTTCAGCTCAGGGATAACGAGACCGATAGCCTTAGCAGCACCGGTGCTGTTCGGAACGATGTTCTGAGCACCCGCACGGCTACGACGGAGGTCACCCTTACGTTGCGGACCGTCAAGAATCATCTGGTCACCGGTGTAAGCGTGGATAGTGGACATGATACCGCTCTGGATCGGAGCGTATTTGTGAAGAGCTGCTGCCATCGGAGCGAGGCAGTTGGTCGTACAAGAAGCAGCAGAGATAATTTTATCTGCCGGAGTCAGGGTCTTGTGGTTAACGTTGTAAACGATGGTCGGAAGGTCGTTACCTGCCGGAGCAGAGATAACTACTTTCTTAGCGCCGGCCTGGATATGAGCCTCAGCTTTTGCTTTCGAGGTATAGAAACCGGTGCACTCGAGAACTACGTCGATGCCCAGCTCACCCCAAGGCAGCTCAGCTGCGTTCGGCTTAGCGTAGATAGTGATCTCCTTGCCGTCAACAGTGATCGAACCCGGAGTAACGACGGTCTTACCGTCCTCTGCGAGAACTGCGTCTTTGTATGCTACAGTGTGCTTGCCCTCACCGAACTTACCTGCGAAACCACCCTGAGCGGTGTCGTATTTCAGAAGGTGAGCCAACATCTTCGGGCTGGTCAGGTCGTTGATGGCAACTACCTCATAACCCTCAGCTTCGAACATCTGACGGAATGCCAGACGACCAATACGGCCGAAACCGTTAATTGCTACTTTTGTCATAGTAATAAAATATTTAATTGTTTATTTGTTGATATTGTTTGACGTTGTTTTTCAAAACTCTTTTCTCTGAAAAGCGCTACAAAATTACTACTTTTTTCGCATGTATGCAAATAAATCGTACAAAAATCTTAATTTTGTAATCTTTTTTTGTCAAAAATGGCTTTATTTGCGCCCAAAGTCCGCAGGTATTTCTCCCCACGATTTCGTATCCCATTTATAGATAGGGGTTGTCCAAGTGTTATCGTGAAGCCACATCTCCGCTTTGCGGACCATAAAAAAGAGGTCTTGGTTCTTAGCGTTCCATTCGATCTTGGTCTTGCATCGTTTCTGGCGTACCCACGCGAGCGCCGTCACAGAATCCGTATAAATGACCCAAGGAAGGTTATATTTCTTGATATACGCCAAGCCCAGTACCAGCGCCAAGAACTCGCCGATATTGTTCGTCCCTTCGACGAACGGACCGCGGTGAAAGACCTCGGTACCGGTGTCGGCTATCACACCCCGGAACTCCATTACCCCGGGGTTACCGCTACACGCCGCATCCACAGCCAAAGCCGGTAATATAGGATTGTTAGTATTCATTGTTGTTTGTGATCCGAGCGGGAATCGAACCCGCATTTGAGCTTTAGGAGAGCCCCGTTCTATCCATTGAACTATCAGACCGAGTGCTTGCACGAGGGATGATAGATCGTTCGAGCAAAGCGAGATAAGAACTAGCCTTTAGCACCTACTCGGGAATTCCCCATATTCCTCGAAGGTGTAATTGAGGAAGTCATTCATCGGTTTGGCAGCTTTGGCGATGTCAACGATTTGTTCGATGAAATCGGGAGAAGTCACCATTTCATCGCTCAGCGGCACCGACACCGTGTACATCTTATGCTTGAGCCATTCGGCATGTTTAAAATTCGGATCAAAACCCGCGGGCACTTTCTTCAGACCAGTACCCCAATAACTGTCAAAATCCTGCGCAAAGTATTTCTTCCATGATTTGGAACCCATGATCTGCTCCACCTCTTCGTAGTTGGCTTCTATCTCCGTGCGCAAGGCTTTCAACAACTCTTTGCCGGGATCCCAGATACCGGCAGCAAACATACACTGTCCGGGCTGAATATGTACGTAATAACCGCCGCGCATGGATTTCTTGCCCCACGTCTTCGGTTGCCCGGGTACACCGGTAGCAGGAAAGACCCCAAACCACTCTTTATACGGACGCTTGTCTGCCGAGAAACGGATGTCACGGTTGATGCGCCAGATACAGTCCTTCGGCTGAAGTCCTTTAAGTGTCGGATCGAACTCCGTCAAACGGGCGATATATTCCGTTGAAAACGCCACAAATCGATCTCGGCACGCTTGGTACCGAGCTCTGTTAGCGTCAAACCAATCCTTGTTGTTATTCACCGCCAACTCTGCCAAAAAATCCAATGTCTCTTTCATCTAACCATTTAACGTCGCGCAGCGACCATTTTAACTCTTTAACAATTTAACGCATCGCTCCAACGATGCCTTCCAATGCGGTATCTCCACGCCGAAGGTCTTCTTGAACTTCGACTTATCGAGTACGCTGTAGTGCGGACGCGGGGTCTTGTATTGATATTCTTCCGATAAAATCGGGCGAACTTGACATCCCTTGATACCTGCTGCCTCGTGGATTGCGAGGGTAAAATCGTACCACGAGCACACGCCTTCGTTCGTGAAATGATAGATACCTGCGTGCCAAACAGGCGACTCGATCACAGCAAAGATCGCTTGTGCGAGGTCGGCTGCATAAGTCGGGGTTCCGATCTGGTCAAAGACCACGCCTAACTCTTTTTTCTCCTTGCCCAAACGGATCATCGTCTTCACGAAGTTATTGCCGTATGTCGAGTACAGCCACGCCGTACGCAGGATCACCGCCTCGGGACAAACCCCCAACAGGGTCTTCTCACCGGCGTATTTGGTACGTCCGTACGCCGTACGCGGAGCCACCGGATCAATTTCTCGGCAAGGCACATGCTCATCGCCGGAGAACACATAATCGGTGCTCACATGAATGACCTTCACACCCTGCGTGCCCAACACGCCCAAGGCGTCGGCATTGATCTTCATCGCCGTTGCCTCGTCTTCCTCCGCCTTATCCACATTCGTATAAGCAGCACAATTGACAATCAGATCGATCGCATTCTTCTCCACAAAAGCACTCACTGCTTCCTTGTCGCATATATCCAATGCGCTCGAACCGTCCGTCTCAATGACGTCCGTGAAGAAATACCGATGTTTCGCGTGCTCTTTACTCAACACACGCATCTCATTGCCTAACTGTCCGTTACTTCCGGTTACAAGTATATTCATAAAGTTATTTACGATATAACGATATTACGTAATTACGACATTTTAAAATGGCGAATCGAATTCTTTCAATAAAGGATGCCGTTTGTCTTTGTCGCTCAAGATCCTCAGTTCTTCGGGTACTTGCCAATCGATCGCCAGATCCGGGTCGCTCAGCAGCAGTCCGCCATCTGCCTCGGGGTGATAGAGGTTATCGCATTTATAGGTAAAGATCGCCTGATTGCTCAACACCGAGAAACCATGTGCAAAACCACGGGGAATGAAGAACTGCCGTTTGTTCTCCTCGCTCAGCTCCACGCTGTACCATTGTCCGAAAGTGGGGCTGTCCTTTCGCAGATCGACCGCCACATCCAACACCCTGCCTACCGTGCAGCACACTAACTTAGCCTGCGTATAAGGAGGACGCTGGAAATGCAAACCGCGTACCACACCGTAAGACGAACAACTCTGGTTGTCCTGCACGAACTGCGCATCAATACCTGCCTCGCGGTAACGCTGCTCGTTGTACGTCTCTACGAAATACCCGCGTGCATCCTTGAATACCTGAGGCTCAATCACCAACAATCCCTCAATCGGAGTCTTAATAATATTCATCAGTTTATGTACGATTTATAAAAAAGCGTGCAAAGGTACGACTTTTTTTGCATATATGCAAGAAAAGAATTAAAAATTATAAATTAAAAATTAAAAATTTACAAAAAAGCACCCAAGAGGGTGTGCGTTTGGCTATCGGTTGAAGGGAAGACAGCGGCAAGGGAAGCTCTTTTGGCGGGTCTCGCGGTCATAAGGAGAGAGGGCATAAGCGAGTTTGATACCGACATCGAAAAGCGAACACTGGCTCACTAACTGCCTTCCTTGACGAGTAGCTTCCATGACCGGTGTGAGGAGACGATACAACGGAACACCGTCACGTGTGTCACTCAGCATGATCATGCTCTCGGCAGAGCTATGAACCGGCGAGTATTGGGTAAAACAGTAGTCGAAATAAGCGCCTACGATGAGGTACGAACGATGATTGCGCGACCATGTATGCAAAGGGATTCGATAACTCAGCTCCGTGGCAAGCCACCATTGTACTTTCGGCAGGTCTGTTTTGCCGCTGTTGGTCATTTCAAAATCCCGCGAAGCCGCCAAGGGATACGACTCATACACGCGGTTGTCATAATCCGGATAATAGACGGAGAGCGCGGTATGAGCGGCTTTCTGTTTCCACGATGTGGACATCGGGAAGACCGCTTTGGCGCCTACATAAAACAAGAAACGGTCATACGAAAACGCTACCTGCAACGGTACTCCAACCGACCAAGACGTATAGCGTTCGGTGAGCCGACCAATCGTATAGTCGATCTCCATCTGCTGGTTTTCGACATCGATGGTAGCATAATGATCTTCGTAGTTCGTTTTGGCAAAACCTGCTTGGTGACAATCCAAGCTCAGACCTGTTCGAAAACCGATCACGTACGGCGAGAGATAGGTATAATAGACCTGCGCACCGCCCTGAAAACCAACTTGTTTATTCACATAGACCATTTTCGAAGACCAGCCTGCAACACCGCCGTGAATACCCATTTCAAACAGGTGCTCGGCATGAACCATCATCGGCAAAACCATCAGTATGTAGAGCAGTCTTCTCATGGTATCAGTCTCTTCTCCGTCCATTTCCGATCTCCCTGCTCATAGCGGTAGAGATACACTCCGTGTGACACTTGGTTTTCCTGCACCGGTACACCATGACTATCGTAGATCCGCACGCGAACCGGCTCTTCTACCTGTGCTTTTCCGATCTCCAAGATATTCGACCAGATCGTCTGACCGTTATCCATCTCTATCCGCAGTTGGAATCGTCCGCACAACTCGTTATACTCGCTGTAGTCATCGTAGGTAGCACCGGGTATCGGGACTTCGTTCTTGTACCATTGATACGTACGCGCAGAGTTGTGCGGGAAGAAACGAGCCAAAGTCACATTGTCCAACAACAACTGCCAGTTGTATTTATTGACGATGATCGGCCATAGTTTCTCGCAATGGAACGTGTCCAGACGCAGCACATAGCTTGTACCGGTACACTCCGTCCATTTCGGGTGTGGCAACTCCCGTTCTTGCGTCTCTGCTTGTTCAAACACAAAAGTTTGACCGCCTATCGTCCACGTAAAAGGCATCAAGGTGTCGCAAACCATGGTGTCAGCGGTAATAGTCACCACATTGGGACAACACACTTGTGTACCTAAAGTCAAGACACGGAGCAGACTGTCACAGCCCCGTTGATCCTTATACAGAATCTCATAGGTAGCAGGTTCTGTAAACAGCGTATCCCGCCAGCGATACGGCATCAAGGTGTCGCAAACCACCGTATCCACCGTAATAGTGATCAACTCCGGACAGCAGATCTGGGTATTAAGAGTCAAGACACGAATCAGACTGTCACAGCCCCGTTGATCCTTATACAGAATCTCATAGGTAGCAGGTTCTGTAAACAGCGTATCCCGCCAACGATACGGCATCAACGTGTCGCAGACCGTGGTGTCTGTGGTAATAGTGATCAACTCCGGGCAAGGCGGTTCGCAATGCTTCGTTTCTACGTGCAGCTCGTAATAGATGCTGTCGAACCCGCACGAACTGAATACTGTATCGCGCAAGGTGTCTGCAACGGCATACTCCTTTCCGCGCCATGCGATCTGCTGAAGCGTGTCGCACACCGTCGTGTCCGTCCTAATCGTGTCCGGCGTCATGCAGAGGTGTATCTCGATGTCGTCCAGCGCAAAATCATTGCCGATGGCATTGTCCACATTGTTGTAGATGGATAGTTGAATAGCTTCCACGCCTACCGGCACCGTGAAATTCATACCTACCAGTTGCCATTTGGAACTCTCCTGCCAACAATTAAAGTCGTTTATAAAAGCAGAGTCGAAAGGTATATCACCTGTATCGTAGGTCGCCAGTTCAGAATTGTTGGTCGGGTTGGTTAGCACGAATTTCAGTCGTGGGTAAGCGTACATACCGGGTCTTCCCATGTATTGCCCCCAAGTCATTACATTTGCCACATACGCGGAAAAGGTTAGTTCGATACCTTCGCATAAACGCTCGATGGTGGTCTGATAGAATGCGGCATTGTCTGCCCGGGCATCTATCTCCAGCATGTAACCGCGTGTGCGGTCGTTCGGGTAGGTATGGTCGTCTTGTAAATGCCACTGGGATCTTCTATTCTGTGGCAGATTATTAACAGAGGTATCGCCGTTGCAGTAACCCGATTTGGTTACCAGGTACTTACCCGCTCCCATGACTCCGAAACGGTCGGAGGTCAGCTGCGTATAACTCATGCCCGATACAGGTGTTGTACCTACTCTCGGATCGGACGGGTCATTGCCGCCGAAATCTTCCCTAAATAATAGTATGCCGTCCATACAAAGTTCTTCTACGGGCAGTACCGGCGGCTCACATTCGTTCACTCTCAGTCGGAAGGGTTCACTCATCGCACGGCAGTTCTCGCTCTCGATGTTTTCTGCGCTGGAGACAGCCACTTTATACCATCCCGAGTCGGCTTTCTGGATAGTGCTGAAAGTGAGGATTTCTCCGTTGAAACCGGACATTTCTGACCATGTGACGCTATCCGTAGAGTGCCACCATTTATATTCTAAGGGTTCAGCAAACGTACCATCGTTAGTAAAGTTGGCGGTGAGGGTGGTCGCTGTGTTTTCGCACACTTCCGGCTCTCCTTCTATCGTCACCGGCGGAGCACAGAGGTGGATCTCGATATCGTCTAACGCAAAGTCATTACCGGATCCATTGCGCTCAACATCATTGTAGATAAACATCTGAATAGACTCGATTCCATCGGGCACAATAAAGTTCATACCGATCAACTGCCACTCCGCAGACAGGCTGTTCTCGCGGGCATATTTCCAAGTCTCCGGCGTACCATAACGCCAATCGGGCTGAATGTCACCGGTAGATTTCTCGGCTAAAATACTGCCGGTAGTCGGGTCTTTGAGCACAAATTTCATTCGCGGATAGATGTATCTGCCGCCGAAATAATCGAGCTGTCCCGCATAGTGCGCATTGACCACATAGGCGCTGAAGGTCAGTTTGCTTCCGGCACAAAGTCCGTCTATGGTCGTGCTGTAGAACGGCTCCGCGCCTCCCATCCCGTCCACCTCCAAGAGATAGCCTCGAGTCTTATCGTTGGGATAGGTATGGTCATCCTGCCGATGCCATTGGATGCCATTTAACCAACCCTCCTTGCGAATCGTATAATTACCGCTACCCAAGCTGTTGCCAGAGTTGGAGTACTGCGAACTCATGCCCGGCACACTCACCATGCTAACATCCGGATCGGACGGGTCATTGCCGCCGAAATCCTCACGGAAGAGAAGCGTTCCGTCGATGCAAAGATTCTCAACACATTCGTTCACGCGCAGTCGGAAAGGCTCACTCACGGCACGGCAGTTGATATTCTCAATATTCCCGTCGCCGGAAACGGCAACTTTATACCAACCTGAATCGGCTTTCTGTATAGTATTGAAAGCAAGGATTTCTCCGTTGAAACCGGACATTTCCGACCATGTGACGCTATCTAAAGAGTGCCACCATTTATAAGCTAAAGGTTCCGCAAACGTACCATCGTTCGAAAAATTAGCGGTGAGGGTTATAGGGCTGTTTGCACACGCCTCCGCCTCTCCTTCTATCGTCACCGGCGGTGCGCAGAGGTGAACCTCGATGTCGTCCAACGCAAAGTCATTTCCGCTAGATTGACTCACATTATTTCGGATACTCAGCTTTACTGCACTCACACCGTCCGGCACTGTGAAATTCATTCCCACCAACTGCCATTCGGCACTTTCCTGCCATTTCTTATAGGTACCACCGTCTATAGTCGAAGGACCCCAATCGTGTGCAATGGTGTCTGTATTATGGCGTGCTAACTCCACGCCGGAGGTGGGGTCGGTAATGACAAAAGAAATCTTGGGAAGATAAGACGTGCGGCCTTGTCGTTTCCATTTGGCGTATTGTCCGGCAGTCTCTAAGTTCGCTATATAGGTAGAGAACGTCAGTCTCGTTCCGGGGCATAATCCCCTCATGGTCGTCTCGTAGAAAGCTTGCGTACCGCCGCTTCCATCTACTTCCATCAGATAACCTCTCGTCTTGTCTCCCGGGTAGGTGTGGTCGTCCATGATATGCCAAACGGAATAATTGGCGAGAGTCGAATTGCGGTACCCTTCTTTTGTCACAAGATACTTGCCAGCACCCATTCCAGTTGGGCCGGGTTCCAGAACAAAGATCTGCTGGTAACTCATGCCTGCCACGGGCATTGTACTTACCGCCGGATCAGCCGGATCATTTCCTCCAAAATCCTCACGGAAGAGAAGCGTTCCGTCCGTACACAGCGTCTCCTCCTGCGCCACCATCGGCAGCGCAAGCAATATCACAAAAACTATACTCCAGAAACGTTTCATTTTAATACCTCACCTTTGCGCTGCAAAGGTACTGCTTTTTTTTCATATATGCAAGAAAAAACAGAAAAATCAAAATTAAAAATTCAAAATTATTGACGATTGGACGATTGACGAGGTATGATTGATTGACGATTGAGGGTAATGAGAGGATGAGAGGATGAGAGGGAAAGGGCGTTGAGAGGATACGTACGACGGGAACGGAGGGGACGGGGATTAATGGGCACAAAAGAAACATCCTCGGGAGTTGGGAGAGACGGCTCAGCGGAGGGCGAAAGGCTAAGGGTAATAGGAGAAGGGGACTCCGCGCTTATGCACGGAGCACTCAACAAAGATTGTTCAGCGGAGGTGATTAGGGCGGCGGATTTTAGGTCTCGATAGATGGAGACATAGACGTACTGATAGAAGCGGGAATAGGGCTTGAGACCGGGTTCGGGCTTGGCACCGCCTTTGACGACGTGGAAATAATGATGGAAGAAACGGAGTCTCCACTCAATGCCTTCCGGAGAGTAGTCGTGTTCGAGGGCGTGAGCGAGTTTTTGGGCTGTTTTGATGAGTTCACGGTTAGCTACGCAGGCTGCTGACCACGTCTTGGGGAAATGGTAGGTATAGAGCTGGTGGAGACCACCAAAACGCGGCACACGGCGAACGATGATGTGCTTGCGGTATTTTTGACCTTTTTTGCGGGGATTCATGACTCCGCAGTAGTAATTGATGCCGTCAATGGGGTATAAATAGCGAACACCACGGGCGTGACGTGGTGAAATCACGGGAGATGAGACCTCCTTGAAAACGGTGCTTGTTAAAAGCGAAAATATGGTTGTTTTTAGATGTTTGGACATTGGTTGTAATGTATTGTATATGAGGTTATTATAGTGTGTTTAAAATAAGCATTGTCTAGGATGCCTCCTTTCCGGTCTCGATCCGCTCTGTATCCGGTCTCGGGCAGAGCCCTTGAAGTGGGTTAGTGGGTGAGAGGGTTAGTGGATGAGAGGTGATCCTGAAATCGGGTGCAAAGGTACGCATTTTTTTTGATATATGCAAATTTTGGTGAACAGAAATGTCAGTATTTTTAAGAAGTAGGTGATCCGGATGTCAAATGCGAGAAATGTGAAGGCGAGGATAGAAGCGGAAAAGCAAAAGTACACAGTTCTAAAAAATGCACTGCACTATTTGCACTTTCTGCACTTTGGAGCACGGAAAGTGCAAATAGTGCAGAAAGTGCAAAGCAAAAAATTATTGTACGATTTGTCCGGTGAGGGTGTAGCAGTTTTTGCCGCGACGGATGAGGAGTTGACCATTTCGGAGGATCTTGCCGTTCGACCCCTCAAAAGTGCCGGCTTCATCGGATAATTCTTCGATGCCGGTGGGTGTTTCTGATGCTTCGGGATCCGCGGGAATGACAGGCGGTGTCGGGATGACCTCCTGACCGTCACCAACAGGCTTTTCGCCCGAATAGCCGGTGGTCGCAAAAGCTCCGGTATAGACGTGAATAGGCGTTCCGTTCGCATCGAGGGTAGAGAGCACGTAGTTATACCGCGAAGCGGCATCCAGACCGGTCACATTGAACGAAAGACTTGAAGGTACTGTGGTATCTGAGGGAGCATTTTTGCCGGGAGCAAATGAGATGCCGACCAATGTACCGGTAGGACCTAATGTCAGATGGCAGAAGGTAGCGCCATCTTTATAGATGTCTATCTGATACGTGTTTGCGGCAGAATCCGTAGGCCACATGAAAACCGCGCTCGTCTGAGCCGGATCTACCGTTACGCGATCGGACGCCGCCTCGATAGCAGCCGTCTTGAAAGTGCCTTCGGTTGTTTGCAGCGTCTGACCGTTCGCGTCCTCACCGGAAATGGAGTACCAATAATCGGTATTGGCTTGCAAGCCCTTCAAGGTATAGAAGAACAGCCTGTCGGTATAGGTGCTGTCCGTCTCGGATTTGCGTGAAGGAGCATGAGGAATGAAATGCAGGCCTGTCACTTTGCCGTCTCGGTCAAACGTGATATAGAACACCTCTTCCGTCCGTGTGCTGTCACTAAACACATGCAGCGTATAGGTCTCTGCATTCGGAACCGATTTCCACTGAAACATGGCACTATTGGTATTCGGCACTACCGGGAAAAGGTCACCGCCTTCATGATTTTGCACAAGACGCACTCCTTTACCTACATAGCGGTTGTCCTGATAAACATTCGGTGTCAAGGGTATATAGTAATATGCGCCGTTTGTACCATTGGGCGTGGAAGTCCAGTAACGGGCAGTATTTTCCTGATATACAGCTGTGCAGTATTCACTCTGCCAGTCCATTGACCGCTCGTACGTAATCGGCAGAAATACAGCACCTGCCATCTCCATGAGTACCCACTCGTCTGCGGTGTAGTTATTGGGAGCCGCAGTGGAGTCTGTGCTATTGGAAGGCTTGAAATGCAAGTCGGCAGGTATCACCCAGTTGTCGGGTAACAGGATAGAGCCATTCACGCCACTCACGGTGCCGTTGGCATAAAGCGATGCAGCATTTTCGCGTTCTCTGAAAAGGTAGTCCCACTCATCTTTGGTCATCGTACGCCAAAGATTGGCTTTCTTACCTCCGTTGGAGATAGCATTTCTTCCCCAGTCGGTGAATGAGCCGTAGTTGCTATTGGTAGAGGTGCTAGCAGTAGGGTTATTGCCTGTTCCCCAGCCAAAAAGATCGAGCCAGCCTTTGTAAGTCCACACCCAACCTTCGGTTGAGTATTGGTAATGACGGATACGTCCGTTTGCCGTTCCCACAAAGTTCCACTGGTTCTCGGCGAAACGCCATGTGGACGTACTGGGTTGGTACTGAAGGTTGCCACGCGAGAAAGCCACCGTGTCCGTCGCGCTGATAGCAAACTTGCCGCGCAATGCGCCTTCTGTTGCGTACATGCTGCTTGCCATCCAAATCAGGCAAACAAGAATAATAGATACTTTCGTTTTCATGATCGTATATTATTTGATTTGGTTTCCTCGTACATCGTACATCCGTCCTTCGTACATCAGATAGATTTGTCCGTTCATAATAACTTTTGTACTTGATACACGGTCAATTTGTACATCTTCCACTCCGTTTGGTGCTTGTGCTTCCGGGTCAGAAGGAATGATAGGCGGCGTCGGCATTACCTCATCGCCTCCACCAACGGGCTTTTCGCCCGAATAGCCGGTGGTCGCAAAAGCTCCGGTATAGACATGAATAGGCGTTCCGTTTGCATCGAGGGTAGAGAGGACGTAGTTATACCGCGAAGCAGCATCCAGACCGGTCACTTTGAAGGAGAGGGTATATGGCTGACTATCGTCAGCATTTGAGATTTGAGATTTCATATTGGACATTTTTCTGCCCGGCGCAGAGAAAGCTATGCCTAACAGCTGTCCTCTGTTGCCTAACGTCAGCTTGCAGAACACCGCACCGTCCTTATATATATCTATCTGGTAGGAATGTGCGGCAGAGTCGGTAGGCCATGTGAAATCTGCTGTCGTTTCCGCAGCATCCACAGTCACGGTACGTTGGATCATCGCCGAATCCGGTACATCGCTCATGCGGAACCGTCCCCAATAGGGGTGCTCGCGATACAACTTGCGACTGTCGGGAAGGACGGAGAGCCATGCACTGTCCGGGATGGCAGACAGAGTCCCTTCCGAGACGGAAGGAGGCGTGGCTGCCCAGCAGACGATTTTCGTTACCGACGTATCGCCGGCAAAAGCCTGATCGCCGATGAACATTACACCTTTGCCTATACTCAATTCACGGAGCGAAGACCAGTTGGCAAAGGCACTCGCGCCAATGGAAATCACTTTGTCCGGAATAACAAGCGTGTCCTGGTTTCTCACCCCCGAAAAAGCGTTTCCTCCGACCATCGTCAGTTCGCCGGAAAGTACGATGGAATCGAGCAAAATACAACCTGAGAAGGCATTATCGCCGATTGCCGTGACGCTATCCGGCAGAACGATCCGTTCGAGCGAAGTACAGCCGTTGAAAACGCCGGAATTGATACTTTTGACCGACGAAGGGATCTCTGCTTGCTTCAAAGCCGTACACCCTTGGAATGCAGAAGCACCTATTGTCTCTAATGTGGACGGGAGCGACACCTCCTCCAGCTTGGAGCATCCGGAAAAAGCATTGGCACCGATCTTGCGTGCGCCCTCCGGCAAGGCGATACGGGTGATCCCCCTTTGGTTGACCATGAAATAATCCGGTATCTCCTCTACCTCCGGACCAAAGATAAGCTCCTTGTAAGTGGTGTAAGGATTATACAGAATATGTCCGTATCCGGTCGTTGATTGAGTATCCAGTTTGCGGACGTTCCACACAATGGCTTTCAACCTGCTCATGGACGCCCACGAAAACTGCTCGTTGGAGCGCAAAGTGGCAGGAAAGAAGAGGGTGTCCGGGAAAGCATGGTAGTAACTGCCTCCTTGCTCGCTCATGCCGTCAAAAGCCGACCTGCCGAGATACTCCAGACTGTCCGACCAACGCAGATAGTCCAAGTTATCGCAGTTGAAGAACGCGCTGCCGCCAATGTACTTGACCCCCATGCCGCAGTGAATACTGTCCATCGCGGTACAGCTTTCAAAAGCATTCGCTCCGATGGTATCCACGGAATTAGGCAGGAACATATGTTTCAACGCCTTGCAGCCTTTGAAAGCCGACGAACCGATAAGGCGCACACCGTCCGGGACGGTACATTCCGTCATTAGCGCAAAGTCCGCGAAAGCGCCGGAACAGATCGAAGTCAGTCCCTCCGGCAGAATAACGCGCTTCGGGCTTTTGGCCTTGTAATTATTGGAATACTGGGCGGTTTCCACTATGGGCGATTTTTTCCACCAAAGACTGTCCACCGTCTTTTGCATCGCTCCGTATCCTTCCACTACCAGGTCACCTGTAGAGCTGTCATAACTCCACGTCAGATGTTCCCCGCACACGCCGTTATAAACCGTCGCGTACAGGCTATTTGCCATCCAAATCAGGCAAACAAGAATAATAGATACTTTCGTTTTCATGATCGTATATTATTTGATTTGGTTTCCTTGTATATCGTACATCCGTCCTTCGTAAATCAGATAAATCTGTCCGTTACGCAACACCTTTGTACATTGTACATCGTCCCTTTGTACATCGTCTATGTTGGTCGGCGTGTTTGCTCCGAGCGTAGCAAAGGATCCAGAGGCGTAGAAGAGTTCCGTATCATTGGCATCGGAAGCAGTTATCGTGAACCAATAGTCGGTGCCCTCACTCAAACCGTTGTAACGGAACGAGAAGGAAGCAGCGGTGTTCATCGCCCGACGAGCTGGAGCGTGTTTGGAGAAGTCGATTTCGACGAGTTGTCCCATGGAGTTGAACGTCAGCGTACAAATCTTCTCCGTGCGCTCTTCATTCGCCCAAATGATGAGTGTGTAGTAAGTAGCACCTTCCACAGAAGGCCATGTGAACTGCACGCTGTGTTCGTCGGGTTGCGTTTCTACTTCCGGCTCTTTTTCCGGCAGCTCCAGAAGTGTACTGTCCACTTGGATATTAAAGCCCTTCCATGTGTTGTTGGCGCGGTAGATAGCCGCGAGCGAATCACAGGGCACTAAAAGGACGGTTTGGGCTTGATTGAGCAGATTGAACGGATTGCCTTGCGTTGCAGGTACGGCCATCATAGGCGCTACGATCGTGTCAAGAACAGGTGTCACATCATTGCCCCAGAAATAACCGCCGAACACTTCATTCTCCAGCAGCGCTATTTGTCTTGACAGCACCAGCTTGTCCTTGTCTATGCCTCTCAGCGAACCGGAACGTAAGGTCGTCGTCTGCTCCGGTAAAACTATTATATTCCCGTCATGCTTAGGCGGATAAAGTGCCAAAGCCGTCGTGTCTGCCGAAAAGAGCACACCGTCTATCGTACGGAAATAATCATTGGCTTG
>JAFXWI010000069.1 GCA_017542915.1 Paludibacteraceae bacterium | reverse complement strand
TTGATATTGGTCAAGGGCGGTGTCGAAAGCTTCTTCCGCCTCTTTGTAGCTCTTGATGCTTCGTGCAGCGCCGGAAGCGATCAGACCTTTGGCTTCGCGGAAATGCTGGTAGTTCGGTCCGAAGAGCACCGGCACTCCATATACCGCCGCCTCAATCGTGTTATGAATACCAACTCCGAAACCGCCGCCTATATACGCCACTTGGCAGTACCGATAGATCGATGAGAGCATGCCGATGGTGTCGATCACCAGTACTTGAGCATTGCTCACTACTTTGCGGCACGCCTCCGGTGAGGGCAGGTTTGCCAAAGAGCTATACCGCACAAACCGACCTTTAAGCAGGTTGAAGATGAAATGCATATGCTTCTCGTGTATCTCGTGCGGCACGAGAATCAGTTTGGTATCCGGGCGCTCGTGTATGTAACGCGCCAAGAGCTGTTCGTCTTTCGGCCACGTGCTACCGGCTACGATGACCCGTTCGCTACCTTCTGCAAAAGCAGCGATGGGCGCTAACTTAGCGGCACGATTCGGGTCTCCGTTTTCGAGTGCTGCCAAGATGTCCCGTACGCGGTCAAAACGCGTGTCACCTGCGACGGAGCAATGCGTGATACCGTGTTTCTGCAGTAGTTGCTGCGAAGCTTCGTCCTGCACGTAGATATGCGTGAAGCAGCGAAGCAGGGCGAGATAGGGTTTGCCCCAAGGCAGGAAGAAGAGTTGCCTCGGACGGAAGATAGCCGAGATGCTATAGGTGGGAATAGCCCGTTTCTTGAGTTCGTGCAGATAGGCAGGCCAAAACTCGTACTTGACAAAGAGAGCCATCCGGGGCTGCAACGCATCCAAGAACCGACGTGCGTTGCCACGTGTCGCGAAAGGCAGGTACAGCACGTGATCCACACGGTCGTAGTTCTTACGCAACTCATAGCCCGAGGGCGAGAAGAACGTCAGCACGATGCGGCGGTTCGGCTGCTCTTTGCGCAGACGCTCAATGAGCGGACGTGCCTGCTCGAACTCGCCCACCGACGACACATGGATCCAAACAGCTCCTTTGCCGATATGTTTCAAAGCCTCCTTGCTCTGTTTCTGACCCTCCACCATCAGACGTGCTTTGCGATGACCGAACAGAGCGGCGAGACGTATCATAAGAAAGTAAAAAATCATAATGACTCAATAAAAATTCTTAAAAAGCGTGCAAAGTTACACAAAAAAAATGATACTCGCAAATAAATGAGCCACTTTTTTATATTTTTGTGAATTATTCCTCAATAACTTACATATCTGTACGATGGTACTTCGGCACGCCCCTTCCCTTTGTCACTAAAGTGCCACGGGCGGGTTCCCTCCGAACGTCCGTTCGCATCCTGCCGGACATATTCCAGAGCGGGTATTTTTTGCCAAGCCTTGCGGCTTTCCTGTTTAACACCGATATATATCGTCTTATGCAAGCATAGCCGCTATCTATCAGTGCAAAACAGATAAAATTTAATTTTATTTGGCAAAAAATACCCGAATGCTTGCATATGTGCAATTTTTGTCGTACCTTTGCAGCCGTTTTTGTGAAATTATGAAAAAATCAACCGTTATATTAGCCATCGAGAGCAGTTGTGACGATACATCGTCAGCAGTCATTGTAGATGGAATCTTGCGCAGCAATGTGATTGCGTCGCAGAAGGTACATGAGGAGTTCGGAGGCGTAGTGCCGGAGTTAGCCAGTCGTGCCCATCAGCAGAATATACTGCCGGTAGTGGACACCGCGCTCAAGCGTGCGGGAGTGACGAAAGAGGATATTTCGGCAGTCGCTTTTACCCGTGGACCGGGATTGTTGGGTTCGCTTTTGGTCGGCACGTCGTTTGCCAAAGGTTTGGCGCTGTCGTTGAATGTGCCGATTATTGACGTGAACCATCTGCAGGGACACGTGTTGGCGCATTTCGTAGAGGACGGAACCGGTCTGCGGCATCCCTCTTTTCCGTTCTTGTGTCTCTTGGTGAGCGGAGGAAACAGTCAGATCGTGCTTGTGAAGGCGTATAACGAAATGGAGATCATCGGTCAGACTATTGACGATGCAGCCGGAGAGGCGTTCGATAAATGCGCCAAGGTGCTGGGTCTGCCTTACCCGGGAGGACCGTGGATAGACAAACTTGCCAAACTCGGCGATGCGACCAAATATCCGTTTGCCAAACCCAATATTGCGGGCTATGACTACTCGTTCTCGGGTCTCAAGACCTCGTTCCTCTATACGCTCCGCGATTTGCTCAAGGCGCACGGTGTGGAGACGATCGATGAGTTGGCACAAAAGATACCTAATCTGCGGGAAGATATGTGTGCCAGTTTGCAGGCTACGGTAGTGGATATATTGATGAAGAAACTCAAGAAAGCAGCGAAGGACTTAGGTCTCTCGCAGGTAGCCGTTGCAGGAGGAGTGAGTGCCAATAGTGCGCTGCGGCAGGCGTTCATCGACTACGGAAAGAAATACCATTGGGAGGTCTTCATCCCGCCTTTTAGTTTCACAACCGATAATGCGGCGATGATTTGTCAGGCAGGTTATTTTAAATATTTAGGAAAAGAATTTTGTGCCATCGACGAAGTGCCGTTTGCCAAAACCAAAATATAAGGAATGGAACTCAAATCTCAAATCTCCAATCTCAAATCTCAAATACGTCCCTATAAGGACGTGTTGATCTTTATGGTGACTCTGTTGGTGGCGAACTATTTCTGGAAGTTCACCATGGTGGGCGATGAGAACGGGGATGTTGTCACGTGGTTCGGTTTGGATGTCACGGCGCCGTTTGAGTTCATGGCTGCGCATATTGCGTCGGTGGTCTTTTGGCTCTTGGATCTCTTCCGCGATACCGCGTATATGGCGGGTGACCACACGATCCGTTTCGAGTCCGGCAGCGGTACTTCCATCATCTGGGGCTGCTCGGGACTCAAACAGAGTTTTATCTGGATCTGTCTGATCTTAACGGTACAAGGAGGCTGGAAACATAAGATCTGGTTTATCCCCTTCGGTTTGGTTTGCTGCTACGCATTTAATATCCTGCGTATATTCCTTATTTCGCTATTCATAGAGTTTCATCCGAGTTGGTTTCCGGTGCTCCATGACTACATCTTCAAATACGCTTTCTACGCCATGATGTTCGGGCTCTGGGTGTGGTTTGTGGAGAAATTAAAAATTAAAAATTAAAAATTCACCTTTAGCCTTTCTGGATTTTCTCCACGATTTTCTTTTTGATCGTACTGATGATAGACCAAGTGCGGCTTGCTTGCGTGTTGTCGCCGGTGAGAATATCCGGTATAGCGGCACCGGTCTGCTGCTCGGGGTAAACGACCATGTAACTATGGTCGGTGAAGAACTTACCTAACACATCCGGTACCTGCTCAAAGAGCGGGTTGTAGCTCGGGGTGGACGGACGGGCATTGATAAGCACGATCAGGTCGTCCTGTTTCATCTGTTTGGCAATCATCAGCACATCTTCCCACGCTTCCATCTCTCTGTATGACGCACGGAGGAATTTGCCTTTGCGTCGGCAGAAAGCCTGCAGGGCGTGCTGGGTCTCTTCGTTGGTATAGAAGATGACACGTGCGCCAATCTGGCTGCTCAGTCTTCGTACGAGACCGAAACAGGAGATGAAATCGTGCTCTTTCTCGGCATAACGAGGCACGGCTACCAAGAGCCTGTTGATCGTGTTCAGCGGTTGAGCAGGGTGATAAATGATCGCCGCTTTGCTTTGGCTGTTGATGAGCGTATGGGCATCGCTCCAGTCGCTCTCAGAGGACAACTCGGGTTCGTCCAGTTCGCTTAGCTCGCTTAACTCTTTGAGTTCGTAGTGCCGGTTCTCGCCCACAGTCAGCATGAGCCACTGGTTATTCGTTTTTTCTGCTTCGAGACGCGCTTCTTCCTGCAAGGCAAGCCGTTTAGCCGCATACTCGGTGATGAACGAAGACGAGGAACAGAGGGCAAGGATCATCACCACGGAGGCATTGAGGATCTCGGTGTTGAAGATGCCGGTCTCGTAACCGATGGTGACGATCGCCAAGGTGCCTGCTGCCGTAGCGTGCGTCAGACCGAACATGAGTTGTCGCTCTACCGGCTGCATGCCGAAATTCTTCTGGGCAATCCATGCCGCTATCCATTTGCCGATGAGTTTGGTAGCAACCATCACCACGGCGATAATAAGCGTCGTCCAGCTATGCCATATCAGCGAAGCATCTATCAGAAAACCGACACCTAAGAGGAACAACGGCACGAAGATATTGTTTCCCACGAAGTTGATGCGCATCATCACGGGACTGAGGTTAGGCACCAACTTGTTCATCGCTGCGCCGCAGATGAAAGCACCAAGGATGCCTTCCAAACCCGACCAGTCTGCCAGCAAGGCGGAGACCACCATCACCGTCATCACCACAAGGAAACCCGTGTTCGGGTCTTGCGTATGTTTGAAGAACCGCTGTACAAGCCAAGGGAAGACGAGGACGATGAGCACTACCGTAATGACCACACGGGCAATGAGGGTACCTGTGGTCATCGCATCGGTATAGATGAAGTTACTCTTGATGATGGCTAACACGAGGAGCGCCAAAGAGATCGTGAGCATCGTACCGCCGACGGCGATGTTCACCGCGCTGTTTTTCTGCACACCATAACGGCTTACGATAGGGTACGTCATGAGCGTGTGACTGCCGTACATAGCACCGAGCAGCGTACTCGTTACCCCATTGAAACCCAAGGCTAAACCGCTCAGTACACCTAACACGAAAGGTACGATGAACGAATAGAAACCGAAGAGAAGGGAGTAGTTACGATGTTGCCGGAAGTCATTGATATCCACCTCAATACCCGCTTGGAGCATGATATAGAGGATGCCGATCTTACCCAAAGCCTGAATCGCGTCGCTGCCCTGAAACAGATGAAGACCATTGGGACCCACGATACATCCCACAATGATAAACCCGACAATACTCGGGATACGTATCTTGCGGCATACCATCGGAACCACCAGAACGATGGCAAGCAAAAGGGCAATGATGATTAAAGGGTTGGTGATCATATGAATTTTCCGGTGATACTTTTGGGGTTGTTACGCAGGTCTTCGACCGTTCCTTCGGCTACGACGGTACCGCCTCCTCGTCCGCCTTCTGGACCCATGTCGATGATCCAGTTACAAGCGCGGATGACATCGGTGTTGTGTTCGATGATGAGGACGGTGTTACCTTTCTCCACTAACCGACGCAGCACGCCTAAGAGCACGCGGATGTCCTCGAAATGCAGACCTGTCGTGGGTTCATCTAATATATATAAGGTCTTGCCGGTGGACGGACGGGAGAGCTCGGTCGCTAATTTGATACGCTGACTCTCACCACCGCTGAGGCTTGTGGACGATTGACCGAGTTTGATGTAACCGAGTCCTACGTCTTGGATCGTTTTGATCTTACGAAGGATCTTCGGCTGCGGCTCAAAGAACTCCACCGCTTGATTGACCGTCATTTCCAAGATGTCAGCGATGGTCTTACCTTTCCACCGTACTTCGAGGGTCTCTCGGTTGTAACGCTGACCGCCGCACACTTCGCAGGGCACATACACATCCGGCATGAAATGCATCTGGATCGTCTTGTAGCCGTTACCCATACACTCCTCGCATCGTCCGCCTTTGGCGTTGAACGAGAAACGACCTGCTTTCCAGCCTCGTATCTTCGCTTCCGGCAGTTGAGCAAAGAGGTCACGGATGTCGTTGAACACATTGGTATAAGTCGCCGGATTAGAGCGAGGCGTACGACCAATAGGCGATTGATCGACATTGATGATCTTATCGATGAACTGAACGCCCTCAATGCTCTTATAGGGCAGCGGGGCAGTCTTGGAGCGATAGAACTTCTGACTCAGAATAGGGTAGAGCGTCTGGTTAATCAGGGTGCTTTTTCCACTGCCGCTCACGCCGGTCACACACACCATCTGACCCAACGGAATCTTCACCGTCACGTTCTTGAGGTTATTCCCCGTACATCCGGACAACACAATCTGTCTATCAGGCGTAGCCGGAGAATCAATTTTTAATTCGTAATTTTTAATTTTTAATTTTCCATTGAGGTACTGTGCCGTCAGCGTATCCGTCTTAAGCAGATCTTCCGGCGTGCCACTAAAGAGCACATTACCGCCCAGACGACCGGCTTTCGGACCGATGTCCACGATCCAGTCCGCCTCGCGCATCATCTGCTCGTCGTGCTCCACGACGATGACGGAGTTATTCATATCACGCAACTCCTTGAGGCTGTCGATGAGACGTTGGTTATCGCGTTGATGGAGTCCGATGGAAGGCTCGTCGAGGATGTAGAGCACGTTCACCAGACGGCTGCCGATCTGCGTAGCCAGACGTATGCGTTGGCTCTCACCGCCCGAGAGAGACTCGCTCGAACGGTTCAGAGAGAGATAACTCAGTCCGACCGATTGCATGAACCGAAGCCTGGTGATGATCTCTTTGAGAATAGGTTCCGCGATCGATTGCTGTTTGGAGGATAAGCCCTCCTCGTTCTTCTCCTCTGAGGGAACTTGGAAGCGCTCTAAGGTGTTGATCAGCTCGTCAATGTCCATCTCGGAAAGGTCAGAGATAGAGTATTTGCCAAGCCTGTAACTGAGTGCTTCTTTGCTCAGACGTTTTCCGTGACATTCGGGACAAACGACATATTCCTCTTGTTCTTCCTCCTCTTCGGAGATAGTAGTTGCCGATAACTCCTGCAACTCTTCCCACCAGTTATCCTGTTGGATCGCTTCATCGAAGGTGTCTGACTGCTGAAGGCTGATCTCTGAACTCTTTATTTTTCCCAGTCCTTTGCAGCACGGACACCACCCCGATGGGCTGTTGAACGAGAAAGTGTGCGGAGCAGGCTCTTGGTAACTGAGTCCGGTCTCGGGGCACATGAGGTTACGGCTCATGAAACGGGTGTTCCCTGCTTCGTCAGCAATCATCATGATACCGTTGCCCTGCGTCATCGCACGATCCACCGACTGCCGAATACGACGTAAGTCGTCTTCTGTTCCTTCGTCCTTTAACCTTTCACCTTTCACCTTTAACCTATCCACCACCACCTCGATGCTGTGCGTCTTGTAGCGATCCAGTTTCATGCCCGCTACTATCTCTTGCACCTCGCCGTCCACACGCACATGCACAAAGCCTTTCTTGCGGATCGTCTCGAAAAGCTCCTTGTAGTGTCCTTTGCGCCCATTAACGAGAGGTGCTAACAGCAAGATCTTCTTGCCGCCGTACTCACGGAGAATAAGGTCGATGATCTGTTCGTCGGTGAACTTAATCATCGGTTTGCCGGAGAGGTACGAATAGGCTTGTCCGGCTCGGGCATAGAGAAGACGCAGAAAATCATACACCTCGGTGATAGTACCCACTGTCGAACGAGGGTTCTTGGTGGTGGTCTTCTGGTCAATGGAGATCACCGGACTCAGACCGGTTATCTTATCTACGTCCGGGCGTTGCATGTTTCCAATGAACCCACGGGCGTACGATGAGAATGTCTCCATGTACCGTCTCTGACCTTCTGCGAAGATGGTGTCGAATGCCAACGAAGACTTCCCCGAACCACTGAGGCCGGTGATGACCGTCAGTCGTTTGCGGGGAATAGTGACGCTGATGTTCTTGAGGTTATGTACCCTCGCGCCTATAACTTCTATGTTGCCTTCGTTAACCAATGTACAATTTACAATGTACAATGTACAATTTATTGAAGCGCTTTAATCGCCTGTTGAAGCGCTTCAATACGTGCTTCGGCATCGGCTTTCTTCTTGCGCTCGAGTTCAACGATCTCGGGTTTGGCGTTTGCTACGAAGCGCTCGTTGCTCAGCTTCGCAATGACGCCTTTGAGGAAGCCTTGCTGATGAGCGAGATCCGCTTCGAGTTTCTTGAGCTCTTCCACTACGTTGATGAACGCGTCCATCGGAATAGCGAACTCGGTGGTACCTACTAAGAAAGTGGAGAGTTGAGAGTTGAGAGTTGAGAGAAGTTTAGAGTCGCCAAGTTCACAGTTTGCCAGTTTCTGCAAAAGGGCGGCAAACTCGTAGCTATCTGCTCCTTCGAAATAGAGCGTCAGTTTCTCCTTCTGCGGGATGTTCTTCGATGCACGCACATTACGTACGCCGGAGACAATCTCCTTGAGAGTCTCAATATCGGAGAGAATTTCACCATTAAGCGGAGCGTCACCATTTGCATCATTGAGCGAAGCGATCATTATCGATTCTCCTTCTTTGCGCTCATAGAGGTTCTGCCACAGTTCCTCGGTGATGAACGGCATGAACGGATGAAGCAGTACGAGCAAGCGGTCGAAGAACGCAAGGGTGGCTTCGTACGTAGCGCGGTCGATAGGCTGTTGGTATGCAGGTTTGATCATCTCCAGATACCAGCCGCTGAACTCGTCGCAGTAGAGTTTGTAGATCTCCATGAGTGCCTCGCTCAGACGATATTTGCTGAACAGGTCGGCTATTACTTTCTCCGTTTCTTGAAGCTTTGCATCAAACCATTGGATGGCTTGCTGGCTTTCAACTTTTGACTTTTGACTTTCGACTACCTCCCAGCCTTTGACCAAACGGAAGCAGTTCCAGATCTTATTGCAGAAGTTCCTTCCCTGCTCGCAGAGGGCATCATCATAGAGGATGTCGTTTCCGGCAGGAGCGCTCAGCAGAATACCCATACGCACACCGTCGGCGCCAAAACGCTCGATGAGATCCAGCGGATCGGGACTGTTACCTAAGCTCTTGGACATCTTACGACCCAGTTTATCACGCACGATACCGGTGAAATAGACGTGCTTGAACGGCATCTTGCCGACGTACTCGTAACCCGCCATGATCATACGGGCTACCCAGAAGAAGATGATGTCCGGTCCCGTTACGAGGTCTGCGGTCGGGTAGTAATAGTTGATCTCTTTGTTGTTCGGGTTCTCGATACCGTCAAACAAGGAAATCGGCCACAACCACGAGCTGAACCATGTATCCAGCGCACCCTCGTCTTGAACCCATTTCACCTTTGTACCTTGTACATTGTTCCCTTGTACATTCGGGTCTCCTTCGCAGACAAGAATCTTGTCGTCCGGGTAGTTCTCCAAACCGGTCTCAGCAAGAAGTTCCGCGTCATACCATGCCGGAATGCGGTGACCCCACCAGAGTTGGCGGGAAATACACCAATCTTTGATGTTCTCAAGCCAGTTGCGGTAGGTGTTCTTGTATTTGGCGGGATAGAAAACGATCTCGTCGTTCATTACCGGCGGCAGGGCGATGTTAGCAAAATGCTGCATCTTGACAAACCACTGGAGGCTCAAACGCGGCTCGATAGGTACGTTCGTACGCTCGGAATAACCCACTTTATTGTCGTAGTCCTCGATCTTCTCCACGAGACCCGCAGCCTGCAAATCTTCCACAATCTGCTTGCGGCAGTCGAAACGATCCATGCCGTGGTACTTGCGTACGTTAGCTTGGAGTTCGGGTTCTACCGTGTCCATGTTCAGATGCGCATCCGGCGTGAAGATGTCAATGGTCTTGAGGTTGTATTTCTGACCAAGGGCGTAGTCGTTCACATCGTGTGCCGGAGTCACTTTGAGGCAACCGGTACCGAAACCGATCTCTACGTAACGGTCTTCGATAATCGGGATCACACGACCCACACCCGGTACGATCACGTGTTTGCCTTTGAGCCACTGGTTTTTCTCTTCTTTGGGGTTGATGCAGACTGCTATATCGCCAAAGATGGTCTCCGGACGAGTAGTAGCGACGATGGCGTACTTGCCCGGCTCTTCCGCTACTTCGTAGCGCAGGTAGTAGAACTTATTATGCTCGTCGTGGTAGATCACCTCCTCGTCGGAGAGAGCAGTCTGACGCTCGGGATCCCAGTTGACCATACGCAGACCGCGGTAGATAAGACCTTTCTTATAGAGGTCGCAGAACACTTTGATAACCGCTTTCGAACGGGTCTCGTCCATGGTGAAGGACGTACGGTCCCAGTCGCAGGAACAGCCGAGTTTGCGGAGCTGCTTCAAGATGATGCCTCCGTGTTCGTCCGTCCACGCCCACGCGTGTTTGAGGAACTCCTCGCGGGTCAGGTCGGATTTATTGATACCTTGCTCCTTGAGGCGTTTGATCACTTTCGCTTCCGTTGCGATAGACGCATGGTCGGTACCCGGTACCCAGCACGCGTTCTTGCCCTCGAGACGTGCACGACGAACGAGGATGTCCTGAATCGTCTCGTTCAGGACGTGTCCCATGTGCAGCACACCGGTCACATTGGGTGGCGGAATAACGATAGTAAACGGATCGCGGCCGTCCGGCTCGCTATGAAAGAGTTTGTTGTCGAGCCAATACTGATACCAGCGGGCTTCGATGTCTGTCGGATTGTACTTTGCTTCCATATATTTTAATAGATTTCAGATGTCAGATTTTAGAATTCAGAAGTCATTTTTCAAAAACGGCTGCAAAGGTACGAAAAAAAAATGACATAAACAAATGTTTATGCCACTTTTCTTAATCGAAGGTGCATTTTTTTAATGAACCACTATTTTCTTGGTAGTTGATTTTAGACAAAAACCGATAAAAACCCCTTGTCGTTTGTAGCCCTTTGGGCTCTTGTATCTTTGTTCGCTTGATCGTCCTTGTGAGCAAGCTCCCATGACGCTCCATCGCCCAAATCTACACTCCTTGCGGAGTACAAACGCCTTCGGCAATAAACCTAAAAAACAAATTCGTTTAATTCGCATAATTAGCCGTTTTAATTAATAAAGGCGAATTGAACTAATTGAACTAATTTTTTAAAATGTTTTGTATGTTTATTTCCTTTGGATGCTTTAACTCGAAGAGTTGCGGAGTTTGGGGATAAAAACTATCTGGGAGTTTACTCACAAGGAGTTTTTAGCATCAAAGTACGTAAAGCGCAAAGCGCTAAAGCATACAAAGGGGTTTTTTATGTTTTTGTCTAAAAATCTCAAAGATCACGTGGACAAGTTTAATTAATGAACCAGTATTTTCTTAGTGTGCCACTGACCGTTATAGAACGCTTTGACGAAATAGACACCCGTGCTCAGTTGAGGTAGCGGTAAATGCGCTAACTGTGCCTCTCCGGCTTCCTCCAAACGACCTTCATAGACCGTGATCAACTTACCGCTGATATCCACCAGATACAAGGTCGTCGGGGAGTCTGTCACATCTATCTCCATGAGCTCTAAATCGCTTATTTCAAAGGGATTAGGTACGAACATATCGTTCTCGTTCTCGTCCGTCTCCTCTGCCCGGTGTCCCTCGCAATTCGGCATATAACTGAACTCCACGATCGTCCGAACGAGCATATCGTTCAGGTGCTCCACTTTGAGGCTGTCGGTAGCGGGTTTGAGGTGCGTGTGACCTATTCCCGAGTCGTCGGTGAGGAAGAACGAAGTGCCGTTGGTCGTTAGCGCGATGCTACGCATGAGGTACTCGCCGCTCTTTCCCAAACCGCTGCAAACGACCGGCACGATACGTACGCCCATCGCTGCGGCGTTGAGGATCTGTTCGTGCAAGAGAGCTATCGTAGCGCTGTCTTGGTGGCAAGGCGCGTCTAAAACAAGGAACACGATGCGCGCACGTGCGTTGCTGCTAAAACCTCCGCTGTTGAGCGCCGCCATCAGCGCTTCCGGAACCGCCTCGGGGTAGTCTCCACCGCCGTTCGCTTCCTGACGGTCAATGAACTGCTGCGTCACGCTGATGTCGTCCGTCAGACGCGAGATACGCGTCAGGTATTCGTCGTATTGATGATCCCGATAGACCACAGCTCCTGTGCGGATCTCCAAACCGCCTGTTGCATCTTTCGCACGAGCGATGACATCCCGCATCTCGGCTTGCAGGTAACGCAACTCGTCACCCATCGAACCCGTGGCATCGAACACGAACATCACATCTACCGCATCGCTCACGTCGCACGGCTCGTCCAACACCACCGTTTGCCAACTCTTCGCCTCCGCCACGTAATCCCCTACACGGATCCGGAGATCATTTTTAATTTTTAATTTTTCATTTTTAATTAGTTCCCCCCAAAGCTCTGCTTTGCCGGTATTGTCCGTCACGGCTTGGAAGAGGGTGTTGCCGTTTCCGTCTATCAGGCTAACGTCCTGCGAAGCAATGGGATAACCGCCTTGTTTGGTGACCACCTGTACGGTGTAACGTTCACGCGGCGCTATTTTCCATTCGTCGATGAACTCACCTAATATACTATCCCTTACCATCGGCCAGAGGTTCCATTTCGCAAAGTCATTCACTTCTCCGGCAGTCAACATGCCTGCGGAGATGTTCCTTGTGGGACCGCCCACAAAGAGTTCGGGCGTTGCTTCCAACTCGGCTTTGAGGTCTGCAAGGCTCGCTTCGGCTGCCAGATCCGTGGTCACCATCGCAGGTTCCGCCATCGGCTCGGTGTCCATCGTGCGGTAGAGTAGAGTGCCTTTCGACATCCGCTCTCTCGTGCCTCCGAGGATCTTACCGCCGTTCGCCTTGCCTTCCGCGTCTTTCTTCGGTGTCAGACGGATGATCAGCACTCGTTCATTCGATAACTCCTTCACTCGTCCACTCTTTGCCTCGTATCCCTCACAGCTGACGGAGATCGTCTTGGCGTTCGCCAGACTCTCGCTTTTGACCACCGCGCGACCGTCCCACGACGTGCGCAGGATACTTTTCCCGAAGCGAATCTCCGCTTCCGGCAACAAAGCCTGCGTGGTGTCCATGACCAAGATCGTCAGCTCTTCCTGCCCCAAAGCCAAGGCTTTCGCCTGCGAGCTTTCCACTTTCGCCTTGTTCAGACAAGCTTCTGCCGAGCCCAAGCCCATCATCGCTGCCAATACAATAAGTACAAACTGTTTCATAATGTTTAATTTTTTGACCGCTTCGCCGTTGGACTAACGACTAACGACCATTGACTAACGACCAATACCCTACAAACTTCGTGCCAAAAAATGGGCATCTCATTTTGCATTTTTGTCGCATATTTGCGGCAACCATTTCCCCTCCGTCCCTTAACCCCAAGAAATACGTACCCGAAATGCAATAATTTTTAATTTTTAATTTTTTATTTGCGTATCTCAAAAAAAAGCAGTACCTTTGCAGCGAAATTGTGAAAATGAGAAAATGGACTAACGACTAACGACCAACTACTAAATAATATGTTTAAAATTACCCCCCCCATATGGGAAAATGTTGTATTTCTTCTTTTGCTGTTTACATGCACGCTGCTTTTACCAGCGTGTACGTGCTGCCATCGTTCCGATGATCGGTTAGTATATGTCGATAATATCCCGCGCCTTTCTGCGGACATCTTTTATTCCCGAGACTCCCTTTTATTCTACGCGCAGCGCGCCTACGAGACCGAAGATCCCGAAGCGCTCTGCATCACGGCTACATCAGCCTATCATCTTCGTTATTTTGATACCGCGGCGGCGGACTCGCTGACCCCTATCTCTGAGGAGGACGCATCGGTCATGCTCCTCCGTGCTTGCGAGCTCAATTACGAGCCCGCCTATATCGTCGTGCATTATCTCGACCAACTCGGTCTCTGGTCACACTCTGTTCCCGAGCACGACTATACCTCTTTTTGTGTCGACACCGCTTCCCGCGGTGCCGACTATTTCAGTTTGGAAGTAAAAAAATAAGATATATGATACGTAACGAAATCATAAACACTATTGGTCGTCAGTACCTAATTACCAACATTGAGAACGACGAGTTTAGTTACCAGAAAGCATTTACCGCTGCGCATAAGGATTTCGCAGCGATGAAGATTGGTTCTTACAAGGATTTAGACATCCGTTTTATTGATACGCAAGCTCGCGTTGCCGTACTGGTAGAAACAAAACAAAATTTTGATACTGTTTACGAGAAAGCGAAACAACAACTCGATGCCTATATGTCATACGAGAGAGCTCTTACCGGCTACGCTGTTATTGGCATTCTCGCAAACACCAACGATGATCGTATTCGAGTGTGGCGGGATCGCGTTTCCAATGAAACTTTCCTTAAGGGACAAATAGCTATGACCTCTTTTGCTGACTTTAGGAATATTGTTGCTCCTTTACGTATAAACAACAAAGAGGAGGTAATTAAAAACACCTATCGTCTCAATGAATTACTGCATGGCTTTGGAATAGATGAACGGCTACGCAGTCAATTAGTCGGAACTTGTATTCTTGCGCTTAAAAGTAAGGTGACGTATAAAGGGCTTGAAACAGCGCAAATCCTTTCTGGAATATACAAGGCATTGAGCGATTTATTACGCGATGATAGCGACATTAATCGAGCAGATAAATTATCAATTCTACACACAGAAGTATTGCAAGACCAAAAGGTAGAACTCCTGAAGGCTGAGGACTTGATCGCGATTCTTGATTTTATCAATGAAGGTATTATGCCTTATATCAATGAAGAAACGACAAAAGGTCAGGACTTATTAAATCTGTTTTTTACTACTTTTAATAAATATGTGGGCAAAGCGGATAAGAACCAAGCCTTTACTCCGGATCATATTGTCTCGTTCATGTGCGATGTAATCGGTATCAACCATACCTCACGCGTACTTGATCCTTGTTGCGGTAGTGGTGCTTTCCTTGTGCGCGCTATGACTAACGCCCTTAATGACTGCAAGACGGATAATGAACGCAGAAAGGTAAAGAAGGAGCAAATTTTTGGTATTGAGGCAGAAAAGAAAGCGTTCGGTTTGAGTACCACAAACATGCTCATTCATGGAGATGGAAATTCTAATGTACGAAAAGGTAGTTGTTTCGATTTAGAACAGTGGATTAAGAATGCCAATATAGATAAGGTTTTGATGAATCCGCCGTATAATGCGCAGCGTCCTTACTGCCAACCTTCCTACGTCGCCACATGGAAAAAGGACTGCAAGGAAGACCCAAGCAAAGGCCTTCATTACCTAAATTATATTGCAAATACAGTGGGAAAAGGAAAATTGGCTATCTTACTCCCTATGCAATGTGCTATCGGCAATACGGGCGATATTAAGAAATACAAGGAACTGATGATGCAGAACCACCGTCTCGATGCGGTCTTCTCTCTTCCGGCAGAAATGTTCTACCCGGGTGCAAGTGTGGTCGCTTGTTGCATGATTTGGGAGTTAGGTATCCGGCATGAAGCGGCAAATCAACCTACGTTCTTCGGTTACTTCAAAGAAGACGGATTTACCAAACGCAAAAACCTTGGTCGTGTGGAAAGAATTGATCCTAAAACAGGTGAAGGTGCATGGAAAGCAATCCATGATAAATGGCTACACCTATACAAAACACGTACAGCGGAGGTCGGACTATCTGCCGTACAAAAAGTCTCGTACGAGGACGAGTGGTGTGCGGAAGCATATATGGAAACGGATTATAGTACCCTTTCCGAAAAAGACTTTATTCAAAAGTTAGTGGACTATTCCGCTTTCTTGGTACAAAACGAGGAGATTTAAATGGATACAAGTTCGTGGAAATGGTTTCGCTACGACGAAATCTTTGACATAAAGCACGGCTTCTATAATAAAAAGCCGGAAGATAATCCCGAAGGAGATATTCCGTTTATTGGAGCTACGGACTCCAATAATGGCGTAACCTCTCATTCGGATTTAGAAACAATCGCTGTGACTACAAAAACAGGTGATGGAAACAACTCCCCGATGGAGGAAAAAATCTTCGAGAATTGTATAGCGGTTACTAATAATGGTTCTGTGGGTTATGCATATTTTCAAGCGAAACCATTTACTTGTACTCATGACGTAAACCCTTTATACTTAAAAGGTCACGAGATAAATCCATATATCGCATTATTCCTTTGTACTCTTATCGAGAAAGAGCGGTTTAGATGGGCTTATGGACGTAAATGGAGACCTATACGTATGCCTTTATCTAAAATCAAACTCCCTGTAACTCCGGAAGGAAACCCCGATTGGAAATACATGGAAGATTTTGTCAAAGATCAAATCATCCCACAACTCCCCAAGAAAGCCCAAAAGGTCTGGCTCCAAAAATACGACACCACCTCACAAAAACAAGAAAATATGAAACTCAATACACAAGATTGGAAATGGTTTAATTATACAGATCTTTTCATGATATCGGGTTCTAAAACTACACCTATTGAAGAATTGGAGACCTACGGAAAAGGTAAGTATCCTTATGTAACAACTCAGGCAGTAAATAATGGTGTAGAGGGATATTATAATTATTGTACAGAAAAAGGAGGAGTTCTAACAGTAGACTCAGCCGTGCTTGGTTTTTGTTCTTATCAAGAGAACGATTTCTCTGCATCTGATCATGTTGAGGTGCTAACTCCTCTTTTTGAAATGAACAAATATATTGCATTATTCTTAGTAACTTTAATAAACAAGGAGCAATATAGATATAGTTATGGTCGAAAATGTAGTCAGATAAAATTACGAAATTCCAAAATCAAACTCCCAGCTACCCCCTCCGGCACCCCTGATTGGAAATTCATGGAGGACTATATCAAATCCCTACCGTTCTCAAGAAATATCGAGCCAAGCAAACCCAATGAGGTGGTAGATGAGTTAGTGGAGATGAAGAAAGAGATGATTAAAATGCGCCGAGCTATGGAAGCACAACAATCCGGCTCTATCACTAACTACGGCACACTGAACATCTACGAGAAGTAATCGTGCCCATGAGGCTAAGAAGTAAAAAAAATAATAGGTATTTCCATTTTTATTTGCACAATTCAAAAAAAAGCAGTACCTTTGCACCGTCTTTGACTTCCAGACCTAAAAAAGGAAGAAAAATATTTGTCAAATAGGCATATTACTTTACAAACCAAGTCTGCAAACTTAATAGTAGTGAAGAGCAATATGTCCCATATATCTGTGTCTTGCACAGGTAGGTGGGATTTCACTACGAGCTTGCAGACTTGGTTTGTTATCCCACTTACTTGTGCATTTTTATGCTCAAAAAAACTATAATGACAGCAAACATCAACAATTTTGGAGTAGTAAACTTCTACGAAAACAACAACTCTAAACAAGAGCCCAAACAGAAATCAGAAACGGTATGCGAGGACATTGAACCAGTCCAAGAAACCAAGCCTATAGACTCTATCATCTTCACCAAGAAAGCCAAGAAAGAGGGCAAAGAGACAGTCATATTGCAAGCCCTGCAAAAGTCCGTACAAGGTCGAAAAGACAAGACCCGTGCTTTCGTACAAGAACTGCAAGGATGGCAAAAAGATGAGTACGTAGATGCACATTATAATGCCCGTGTGATGTATGATGAATTGGATAAACTGATACCTCTGTCTTTTGGATATGAGGTCTTCAAAAAGTATTATAACAATACGATTTAGGATTACCGATTTATTACCGTTTCATTACCGATTTAGTACCGAAAGTACCGAAATAGTACCGTCATTACCGAACGAGTCCCGAAATTCGAGGCTCGTTTTTTTTATCCCTACCTTTGCACCGGATTTCAGTTGCGGCAACGTCGCCGCACATAAAGATCCGATGTATATGAAACAAACGATTGTGCCGCTACATCAATCAGCGCGGCAAACACATCTATCGCGCCTTTATTTTCTATCCAAAGGCTGCAAACAAGCGCCCCTCGAATCAACAGGCGGCAAAGTCCTCTGGGGAAACGGAGAAGAGGGCTATTTCATGAGCGCATACGGCGTTAAAGTGAAGCCTATGTTTAGTCCCAGTAGTCGCAGAAAAGGCAGCAAAGCCTACAACGGCAAAAGAGGGTTAACACACCCCGTTATGCGCCATTTCGGCTGCCAACATGCGCACCGTCTCATGTTCGAGACCTTTGCCGACGAGCCTTGCCCGATCTTCTTCGATTCCAAAGGTAACCCCTACAAGGGTATCGTTCATCACGTCATCGAGAACCCTTCCGACATCCGTATGGTCAATCTCATGGGCTGGTTAACCTACAAGCAGCATCATATCGCCGACAAACGTCGCCGTGCCCTCGAATCCGTCCTGCCGGATATGTATTGTGTCGACACCGCCTATCTCAAACTAATCCAAGAC
>JAFXWI010000068.1 GCA_017542915.1 Paludibacteraceae bacterium | reverse complement strand
TGCCGCAAGGCGGTAGAAGCAGCTGAAAAACGCGGCTACAAATACCACGTGGGTAATGTCTTCTCTGCGGATATCTTCTACTGCGAAGACGAGCGTAAGAAGAACTGGACGAAGATGGGTGTCCTCGCCGACGAGATGGAGGCTCCGTCGCTGTATATGAATGCAGCACGTGCTGGTAAGAAAGCATTGGTAATCTGCACCGTAAGCGATCACATCCTGACCGGCGAAGCAACCACCGCTGAGCAGCGTCAGAACTCGTTCACGAACATGATGGACGTTGCGTTTGACATCATCTGATGAAGAAAACGCTTCTCATATGCGCATTGGCTCTTCTGTCCCTGGGTCTCATGGCTCAGGAGCAGGAGAGACGCGCGTACGACTCATCTGCGCCCTCCGAGCAGAACCCTGCCGAGGAGCAGCAGACGCAGGCAACAAGCCCGAAAAAAGAAAAGAAAAAGACTGCCCTATTCACCGGTTTCTCCGGCGGAATGATGGTTCACGGAGGATACCTGTTCTCCGATGATCCCCGTAAGGTGTTCAGTAACTCCGGTTTGGGCGATGCTTCATACGTCAAAGGACTGCCTAAAAGCGGTTTCTGTTTCGGTATCGGCGGCGCACTCCGAATCCATCTGATCAACCATATACACATAGGAGCAGAGGGCTTTGTGAGCACTATGCCGCTCATGGGAACCGGTTCTAGCGTACGATCAGGATGGGGCGGCGGTTTCTGCGATTTCTACACCCAATGGGGCAAGGTGCAACCTTTCATCGGAATGACCATAGGCGGTGGTTCCATGAGCCGGTTATATGTCCCGAAACAAGCAGCAGATGTCAACTACACTACTGCTGACAGCACTTATTACAATGCTTCTTACACCAAGACACCTTTCTTCCTGCTCGATCCGTATGTCGGTATCGAAATAGGACTCAAAGGACACGCTGCGATATTGATTCGCATCGATTATATGCTTCCTTTCGGCAAGACCGGCAGCAAACTGACGGAAGACGTCCGATGGAGCAATTTTATGTCCCCTACAGGACCACGCCTGTATATAGGCTTTATGTTTGGAATAATAAACAAAAACAAGACATAACAAATGGATAAAAACACTTGGGTCGGCTTCCTTCTAATAGCCGCAATCATCGTTGGGTTCACCATGCTTAATCGTCCTTCGAAAGAACAATTAGCGGAACGCCAACGCGTACAGGATTCTATCAAACTTGCCCGTATGGCAGAATTAGAGGCACAACGTATCTCCGATTCGCTGCAATACGTAGCAGGCAATGCAGCACAAGCTGAGACCATCAGCGAAGAGCAACAACAAGCGCATATGCAAGCCGCTTATGGCACTTTTGCTCAAGCTGCGCAAGGCGAAGAGCAATGGGTAACGCTGGAGAACGAACACTTACGTCTGACGCTCTCTACCCTTGGCGGACGTATTCAACGCGCAGAATTGCCGGAATACCATGCCAGCGGAGACTCTGTCAACCCGCTCTGTCTCTTCCGTGCGGATGAGAGTACCTTCGGTTTCACGCTTATCACTGCCAACAATCGTATTCTGCAGACCTCTAACCTCTATTTCACACCGGTAGAAACAGCGGAAAAGAACAAAGCTATCCTGCGTCTCAAGACCGCTTCGCCGGACGCTTGGTTAGATTTCGTATATGAGTTGTCGGACTCCTATATGGTACATCTGTCCTTGGAGCCGCATAATATGCAGAGCGAGTTGGCGCAAAACATTAACTCATTGGAGCTTCAATGGCGTCAACTCATCCCGCAACAAGAGCAAGGACGTAAGTTCGAAGAGCGCTATGCGAGGTTGCAGTACATGCTCGTGGGCAGCGATATGGAGGAGCTGAGTGAGAGCAAGGATGACAGCGAGAAAGAGGCGGCACGCGTCAAATGGATCGGTTATAAAGACCAGTTCTTCTCGACCGTCCTCATTGCTGACGATGCGTTCAGTTCGTCGCAGTTCAGCTCTACGCTGCAGAGCAGGCATTCCGGCTATATCAAACAGTACACCACGCATACATCGGTGCCGTTTGACCTCACGGGCAAAACATACACAGGTTTCCGTTTCTACTTGGGACCGAATCACTACCACACGCTCAAGGCATATGACGAAGATCTCCCACGCGATGAGAGACTGCATCTGAACAAGTTAGTTCCGCTGGGTTGGAAGATTGTGAGCTGGATCAATACGGCACTAGTCATTCCGATGTTTGACCTCTTCACCAGTTGGGGATTACATATCGGTATTGTCATCCTGCTGATGACCTTGGTGATCAAACTCATCATCCTGCCTTTCGTCTTCGTATCGTATAAATCCAGCGCGAAGATGCGTGTTCTGCGTCCGCAGATCGATGCTATCAATGAGAAATATCCGGCAGAGAAGATGCAAGAACGTCAAGCCGCTACGATGCAGCTATACCAGCAGGCCGGTGTGAGCCCGATGAGCGGCTGTCTGCCGATGCTGTTCCAGTTCCCTGTATTGATGGCTATGTTCTGGTTCCTGCCTACCGCTATCGAACTACGTGGCAAATCGCTGCTGTGGGCAGACGATCTGTCCACCTATGACGCTGTCTTCCAATGGGGCTTTAACCTGCCGCTGATCGGAGATCACCTCTCCCTCTTCTGCTTACTGATGACGGTTTGCAATATCGCTTACACCTATATCACCATGCAGTCTCAGGCAACGGATCCAAACATGAAGTTCATGAAGTACATGATGTACGCTATGCCGCTCATGTTCCTCTTTATCTTCAATGATTATGCCGCAGGTCTGAGCTACTACTACCTCGTTTCGCTCTTCATCACGATCCTGCAAACGATGATCTTCCGCTGGTCCTTGGACGATGAGAAGATGCTCCGCGAAATGGAGGAGAACAAAAAGAAGAAAGCAGGCAAGCCGAAATCCGGTTTCATGCAGCGTTTGGAACAGATGCAACGTGAGCAGCAACGTATGGCTCGCGAGAATGCGAAAGCGAACATGCGGCGCTAACCAATGCTTTACCTGCCTCGGAGAGCGTGATACCGTCCTGCAAAAGCAAGGTTCCGCTCTCCTTGCAGGCAAGCATAGGGCTCGTAATATCAATAATATGTACGCATTGCACCGCTGACAAACGGAACAAAGCAATGTTATACAGTTCATGCAGATCACGAAGGCGCTTTGTGCTGCCTCCTAACCAATAGAGGACGTTCTTACGCTCTTCCGTACTCATGCCACGGGTGATATACGCGAAATAACGATCCTCGTCAATAATAGGAAGACTGACTAACATAGGTTCGTTTCCGCACGCACGTGCTTGCGCAATCTTATTGACATAGAGTGCTTTATAAGCCACCAAATCCATCTGAGGTTCATAGTGACCACCTGGGTTTCGAGCGATGCTCTTCCAATCATATTGCAAACCGCTCTCAGAATGAATGATTACCAAATTGTCCATAACAGTAAGTATTTAAATTGATTGATTACAGGTTTATTACCAGATACGCTATCACAGCCGGTAACTGGAGACAATAGAGTGCGACCAACAGGTCAAATCCGATACGTTTAATAGCTTTCATATTTGTACTAATTTAACAGTTTAACAATTTAACGTCTTAACGTTTTTATCGTTTGACGGTGCAAAATTACTGCTATTTGACGACGTGTGCAAATCATTGTGATGAGTGACGAAAAAATGTGACAAAATAGGCACTTTTGGTGACTAAAATGCAAATATAGGGACGAAATCCGGTAAAAACCCATTTCGTCACACCATAAAAAGGGACTAAATTATGACTAAAATTCCTGATTCTATTCTATCTGTCAGCTCTCTGTTGCTGCATATATTCTTGGTGCCGGTATTCTACCTCTGTTTCATTCTGTTTTACTCAAGCGAATGGATCATGGAGTTCTATGACGCAGGGCTCGGCATCGTTTTTAATACACTCATGACGATGTGTATTCTCATCGGCGTGCTGTGTCTCTCGCGTATCCCGATGACGGCTTGCAGGCATCGTCTCACTTTGACTTGGAGGGATTACATGCTCTGGTCTGCCGCAGAATTCATCGTGTTCAGTTGCTTTGCGGCGCTGTATATGGCGCTGGTACGCAAGCACTACGGATACTTCCCTGCCTTAAGCCAATGCCTGCAGATAGCAACCACGGTGCTTATCTATCCCTATACCCTGTTTGCACTACTCATTGCGCTTGTTCGTCCGGACGAAGAGAAAGCAGCAGAAGATGACCTCGTCCGTTTCCTGGATACCACAGGACGCCTCAAGCTCGTCATCGCACACGATGCGATTCTCTATGTAGAGGCAAAAGAGAACTACGTCTCTATCCTCTATACGGAAGGAGAAAAGATCAAAGAATACTCACTTCGGCAATCCATGAGAGGCATTGAGCAAGTCATGGAAAAACATGGTATCATCCGTTGCCAACGTTCGTATTTCGTCAACCCGAGGCACGTCAAGATTCTCAGACGCGACAAAGAAGGGATGATCCAAGCGGACTTGGACATCCCTAATACGAAATCGGTTCCTGTATCGCCTAAGTACTACGAGGAACTGAGCAAGATGCTTTAAATAGTGTCGATAAAATATTTCTGCTTGCGGTTGAACATCGCAATACCGATGAACAGCAGCACGACGATGATCGCTGCGCTATATCCTAACGATACCCAAGAGAACTCACCTGCCCCATAAGCGCCGTATTTGAACGTCTCTATGATAGCCGTCATAGGGTTGAAGAGCATGATCTTATGCAGCGTCGGGTTCGTGACGTAACTCAGCGGATAGACAATCGGTGTAGCGTACATCCAAAGGGATACAAACACTCCGAAGAAATTGATCAGGTCACGATATTTGGTGGTCATTGAAGAGATCATCAATCCTAAACCCAACGCCAGACACTCGATCATCAGAATGAGTACCGGGAAGAGGCACAGGTACCAGTTTGGCACTAAATGTACGCCTTTGAACACATACAGCAGATAGACAAAGACGAAAGTCGATAGCTGCAATGAGAAACGGAACAGTTTGGAGATCACCACCGACACCGGAGACACCAAACGCGGGAAATAGACTTTACCGAACAAGTTGGCATTCGTCTGAAACGTACCGGAAACAGCCGTCAGACACTCCGAGAAATACTCCCATAGACAGATTCCGCTCAGATAGAAAACCGGTTGAGGTATATCATCCGTCGGGATGCCGGCTATACGCCCGAACACCACGATATACATAAACATCGTGAATAACGGCGACAGGAAATACCAGCCCATACCAAAAATGGTCTGCTTATACTGAACCGTAATATCGCGCTTGATAAACAGCCAAATCAGGTACTTCTTATCCCATAGTTCTTTCAATCCCAAGCCCTTTGCAAAGGTATTCGGGCTTATCTCTGTAGTCCAATATTGATTATCTTGCGTCATACTGTGTCCATGAATGATTTTTGAACCTTGTTAAAAAGCATAAGGCCGAAGATTAATAATACGAGCGTGAAAGCAGCGCTATAGGCAAGCCAAAGCCAACTGAACTGACCTTGCCCCAAAAGCGAGTATTTGATAGCTTCCATCACCGGCGTAACGGGATTCAGACTCATCGCTAAATGCAGTTTCTCGTTCGTCACCATACTTAGCGGATAGATCACCGGCGTGACATACACCCAGAGCGAGATGATCTTATTGAGCATGATCTGCAAGTCACGGTATTTAGTCGTCATGGACGAGAAAATCATACCGAATCCCACAGCCATGAGCGCCAACAGCACGATCAGAACAGGGAAAAGAACCAACTGCCAATGAATCACCAGCTCCGTTCCGGTCGCTACATAGTAAATATAGAAAGCCGCGAAGATCGCCAACTGGATTGCAAATGACAACAGATTTGTCGTCACAGCTACCAGAGGCATGATAATACGCGGGAAATACACCTTACCGAAGATATCGGCATTCGACACAAACGAATTGGAAGTGGCACTCAAGCAACTGGAGAAATACCCCCAGACCGAAATACCGAGCAGGTAGAATAAGATCGGCGGCACGCCATCGGTCGGGATATTGGCTATCCCCCCGAATACCGTCACATAGACAATCACACTCAACACCGGTGTAATGATAAACCACAGCGGACCGAGGATTGTCTGTTTGTATGCCACACGGAATGCCCGTTCTACGAACAGAACGAACATATCGCGATACCGCCATATCTCTTTCCAATCCACCGCAAGCAGTTTATCCTTCGGTGTGATGACCATATCCCATTGATTTTCTTTCATTCTTCACTATCTGATTTGACTTCACCATTAAAGCGGTTCTTCTTGCCATACACTACCCATCTATCCAGCGCCACTAACACAGCAGGCACCACAGTCAGCGTCAGCACAATCGCCATGAAAGCACCGACTGCCAGACATCCGACGATATTGCTAATCATCAAATCGTCAATAAACAGCGCCATCGCTCCGGGACCCAATACGGTAATCAAGCCGGAAGTCAGAATAGTACGAATTGAACCTCTGTACGCTGCACAGACCGCATCCAGTTGGACCATGGTCTTACGGCTCTCACGATAATAGCTGGCGAAAAGAATACCATAGTCTATCGTAGCACCCATGAGGATTGCTTGCACAATCAAGTACGCAAGGTATAACATCTGTCCCGTAACCCATCCTGCTACCACTACATTCACATACACCGCCGTCATGACCGTTACCACCAAGATAGTCGGTACGATCACCGAACGGAACGTCAGCGCCACGATCAGGAAGATAGACAGAATAGTCAGCAGCGACACCACATTCATCTCATGGTCAAAACCGCCGCGCATCTCGGCGTACATCACCGATTCGCCCACATAATAATGCTCGTGATTCAGACGCGCGTCCGCCAAAGCTGTCAGCGTATCGACAAACGCATAGGTCTCCGGCGACTCTTTCGGCAGCGAGGATAGAACGACCAAGAGCGAGTGATTCTCCTTGCGCAACATTCCCAAACCGTCTTTCATCTGCGCCTTGATATCCGTAGCTTGAGCTTGCACCGAATCCGGCAGCACATCTGCTAAACGCGGGTCATAAACCATCGTGTCGCACAGGTAGACTAACAGCGGTTCAAAGCCCAAACGGAGCGTATCGCAATGACTATGCACAGCGCCGTAATAATCGTATAATAAGGACATCTGCGCCGGAGTCACCGGATCTGCTTTGACGTTTGACAACTTCATCAGCCGTGCTAACTTGGACGCCATCTGCGCAGAGGTATATTCCTTTCCTCCGAACACCAACTCGGTGAACAACTCTGCCTGCAGATCCTCTCTCGAAGGACCTTTGTGCGCCGGAACGGGCTCTACCACAGGCTTGGACTCTGCTGACAGAGCACGGCTCGTATCGGTGCTATGCAAGGTACGCTGCACATCCACCACGGAGTTGACGATCTCCACCGGATTCATCTCGGCAACAGGTGTCACCTTGGCTATCTGAGGCGTCTCTTTCTGAGGCGGATAAGCAATCGTCATCAACTCATCATCCGTAAAGCCGTCTATACCGAACGCACGGAGGAGGATATTCAGATCCGTAGGTGTCAGAGAAGCGTTCTCGTTCGCCAAATCCATCAGATAAGCACG
>JAFXWI010000067.1 GCA_017542915.1 Paludibacteraceae bacterium | reverse complement strand
GTTGGTCTTCTCAGCGATGGTCTTCACGTCTGTGAACTTATTACCGATACCGGTGTTGATGTGGTAACACATAGCGGAAGTACTGTGCGCTGCTATATCCAGAGAGATGCTGGAGATCTGCAGCTCCATGTTGGTCGGTGCAGTGATGACGAAATCCATGTAACGGTTAGCGTTCTCATCGATCTCATCTGTGGGCCACGCAGTCTTAGTGCCCGAAGCGTCTGCGTTGTGGAAACGAACCATCGTTATGGTGCTCGATTCGCCGTCAGAGAACTCGGATTTGGTGTCAGCTGCCATCATATTCTTCATCTTCAGTTCTGCTGCCACGGGACCCTCAACTACAGCAGTCATGTCGGTCTTACTGCTCAAAGCCCAAGTAGCACTGATAGCAGCACCGCCGACGAGCGAGATAGCTGTTGCGGAAACAGGAACAGCAATCACATGCTCACCCGAAGTGACATAGACGGTATCCAACTGCTCACCGCCTTCGGTATAGTTGGCGCGTACAAACACTTTCTGGAACATCGAACCGCCGTCATACGAAGCCTGAGCGGTAGAAGCGTAGTTGGTTTTATCAACCGACACTTGGAGGTTTGCCGTTGCAGTAATGGTCACATTTCCGGCTGAGGGCTCAAGACCATAGCCGGTGAGCAGGAACTCTTTGTTCTGCGGTACACCGCAATAGGTCTCGCCGATGGCGATGGAAGCAGGGTTAGCCGAGATGTCCGTCGGGATATTGATATGCTCTGCAAGGATACCTGCGTTCTTGAGCATCTGCGCTGCCGTACGCGCTACGAGATTACCTCCCATGGCGTTGGTGTGGGTCTTATCTCCCTCGCAGAAAAGCAGGCTCATACATTGGGTCTCTCCATAGGAGAGATAGAGTTGGCGGGTAGCCTCGGTGAGGTTGATAAACGGCACATTCTTCGCCTTGCCCACTTCACGCATAGCATGTACGTAACTCATCGTCGAGTCGCCGGCCGGCAGGCTTTGGTTCTCATAGAGCACGCCGTTCTCGATCTTGGAGAACTTGTCACCGAGGTCGTGCTGACCGTTACGACGGATGTCATTACCGCTGAAATACGCGCGGCAGATAGGACCGACTAAAATCGGCGTAACGCCTAACGCACGTGCCTCATCAATGAATTTGCCTAAGATCTCGCGATAGGTGGTCTGCGGGTTTGTACCGCGGGCGTCTGTCGGAGCAGGAAGACCATTGGCTGCGCAATAAGCAGCGTACTCCAAGTTGTCCATACCGTAGGTCACGGTACCTTCATCGTTGTGAGCAAACTGGATGATCAGGTAGTCCCCCGCATTCATCTGGCTCTTGACGGAAGGCCAATAAGCCGCTTGGGTGTAGAAACTACGGGTGTCCGCTCCCGACTTACCACGGTTATTAACTGTGACGAAAGCCGGATCGAAGAACGAACCGAGGTACATACCCCAACCTCGTTTATCCGTCGTACTCTCATCATACTCCGCCATCGTCGAATCGCCGATGGTGTGTACTTTGATGGCTCCCTGCATCATCGGCAGGCAAAGCATCATGGCTACGAAAATCGATAAGATTTTTTTCATGGTGAATAAAATTATTAAATTGTTAAACTGTTTTCAAATTGCGAGGCAAAATTACAATAATTCGCGCATAGGAGCGTACAAAAACTCACCAAAGACGTATAAAATAACAAAAAATACACAAATCAATCAATTTTTACACAAAAATATTGGCACATTCAGATTTTTTTTAGTACCTTTGCACCCTCAATTGAAAAGAACCATGAGACGCTTAGTTATTATCCTTTCACTTTTCACTTTGCATCTTTCACTTTCCGCTACGGAGTACCATTTGCGTTTTTTTGATGATAGGAACGGATTGAGTCATTGGCTCACGTCGCATGTGGTACAAGACTCCACGGGCATGGTGTGGGTAGCTACTTGGAACGGTCTGAACCGTTTCGACGGGACTCGTTTTGTAGCATTCAAGACGCGTCCGGGAGATAATATATCTACTCCATCGGATAAGTTCCGGCACATCAAGTTGACCAAAGATAACAACCTCTATTGTTTGGTAGAAGACAGTATATTCCTATTTAATACACGCGCGTGTACTTTCGACACGCTCTCAGCAGCACAACGAGCAGAGGTGCAAGAACGGCTTCGTGCGAACCATGACCCCAATTATAGGCGTAAGGATCTCACTTTCCAAACCGGTCTTACCCGACTGCAAAACATCCGCTATAAGTATGTCGATCCGGCAGAGAATGTATGGTTGATAGACGAGCACGGTTTGTATATCGCTACGCCTGTCGTACCGCACGGAAAGCGGGTAGGGGAAGATGAAGTGCGGTATATAGCCAAACGCTCGAACGGTGAGATATGGACGGCCCGACGCTATTCGAATCAAGTCACGGTCTATGACAGCACGCTGCATATGATCCGGACGGAAGATTTCGGTGCGCCTGTCTATTGTATCCGCGAGACCGAAGACGGGCATGTGTGGTTAGGTACCAAACCCGGGGCACTCATCGAGATAAACGGCAAGCAGCAGACATATCCGAACGTGCGCAATGTGTATGACATCCTCCCGGACGAGCAGGGACGAATGTGGATCGCTACCTACGGCTTCGGATTATGGCAGGGGAAAGACGGTGTTTTTGAGCAAGTACCCGGCACAG
>JAFXWI010000066.1 GCA_017542915.1 Paludibacteraceae bacterium | reverse complement strand
GGATCTCGTTAGAGGATAGCGCTTTATGCGCTTCGCCTAAAGCGATCCGCATAAATTGCTCATCCTCAGACCGCTGCGCTGTAAGACCGGCTTCGCCTGTAAGACCGCTTGCGCTGTAAGACCGCTCACTTTCGTTCGCTGTAAGATATTTTGAGCGAACAAAGTTCGCGAGTTCTTCGGGATGGGACTCGAAATGGTTGCCAATGACGACGATGTCAGCTCCTGAGGAATAGGCGGTGTTCATTGCTTCTGGCGTACGGATGCCTCCACCGACGATGAGGGTGATAGAGGTGTTTTGTCGCACCGCGCGGATGATGTCCGGCGAGACGGGGACTTTGGCACCGGAACCAGCCTCCAGATAGATCGCTTTCTTGCCCATCAGTTCGGCAGCGATGCAGGTGTCGATGATGGTTGGCAGGTCTGAGGGGTTGAGGGGTTTGGTTCCCGTTACGCGCATGGTGGAGGTCTCTACCCCACCGTCGATGAGGATATAAGCCGTGGGGATCACCTTGACCGATGAGTTAAGAATACGCCGTGCAGAGCGAATCTGCTGAGTAACAAGGTATTCGGGGTTGTCTCCGGAAAGCAAAGAGAGGTAAAGGATAGCGTCCGCTTCGGGCGTAAACTGTGCGGCGTTGCCGGGGAAGAGGATAATGGGCGGACGCCCATGACCGGCTTCGCCTGTAAGACCGCTTTGCTGTAGGACCGCTTCGCTGTAAGACCGCTCACATTCGTTCGCTGTAAGACGGTCTTTGAGGGCGCGAACGAAAGGCGTAGTGTCACCGCCGGTGGAGCCACCGACGAAGATATAATCGGGGCAGCAGTCCGCCGAGAGCGGAAGGGCGGAGAGATCGGCTTTCTCGGGATCGAGGAGAAGCGCTAACCCCTTTGGGGTATTTGATATTTGAGATTTGAGATTTGACATTTATTTTCTCATATGATCATTTCCAGCGGAAGGTCTCAACCATTTTGACGATATCCGTGCGGAGATAGTTATATACAGGCGCTAAGGAATCGGCGTTCGGACGACAGTTACAATAGACCGATGCGCGGAAGAAGTGATGCGTAGAATCGGTAATAAAGAACTGACAGGAGGACGCCGTATTTCCCTCTAAATCAAATAGTAAGCCATATACTTTTGCTTCCGGGTGCGCGTATTCGCGTTCGGGTATCGCATTCGCAAAAGAGGCGTTGCGGTACACAAATTCGAGGGCATCTTCGGTCAGCTCGCGCAGGTTATGACGAACGGGTTTGTAGGAGCAATGGATAGTAGCATCAAAGACAGGATAATAGATATTGATCCAATAGGGTTCATCGACATCCTTGCGGGGTTTGACTACTGCGTTTTTCGAGAGGGCGAAGGTGTAAGGATAGTTGGTCGATGGTCGTTGGTCGTTACGGGACAGAGCCTGTCGTTGGGCAAGTTGAAAATCCGTATAGGCAGTGTCGGGAACAGCGATGCGGTAGTAACCATATGGACGAGGAGTATAGTTATTGCTGCATGAGACACACAATAATATTAAATTAAAAATTAAAAATTCAAAATTAAAAATTCTATTTTTTTGTAAAAAGCCCATAATCTTCCAAATTAGGGTACAAAGGTAATACATTTAATTCAAAATTAAAAATTAAAAATTAAAAATTCACACTAAAAGGCACAAAAATGCACTTTTTTTTATAAAAAGTACGTGCGCGCTTGCGTATATAAAAAAAAAGTTGTAACTTTGTGCGCTTTTAGAATTAGCGAGTTGATAATTAAGAATTGAAACCATAAAAAACACACCAATATCATTATGACAAAGAAAGAAAATAACTATTGTGTAATCATGGCGGGCGGCATAGGAAGCCGTTTCTGGCCGTTCAGCCGAGAAGAAAAACCGAAGCAGTTCTTGGACTTTTTCGGCACAGGTAAGAGTTTATTGCAGATGACGGTGGATCGTTTTCGTCCCATCGTTCCCATCGAGAATATGTTCATTGTGACGAACGTAGCGTACAAGCAGATCATCATGGAGCAGATACCGGATTTGGAAGAAGTGCAGATCTTATGCGAACCGGCGAGAAGGAACACAGCTCCGTGTATTGCTTATGCAACGGCACATATCCGTGCTTTGTGTTTGCAGAAAGCCTATAAATGGACGAAAGACGAATGCACGAAGTACCAAGGATATACCAAGGAAGGAAGCATGAAAGGAAACAAGAACCTTCCCAAGTATCAGGATATCGATTGGAGTAAGCCGGAGATGCAGGCGAATATCGTAGTAGCAGCGAGTGACCATTTGATTTTAGAGGAAGAGAAATTCCGTGACACGATCTGCAAGGCGTTTGAGTTCGTGAGCCAAAACAAGGCGATTGCGACCTTGGGCATGCAGCCGACAAGACCGGAGACAGGATATGGATATATTCAGTATCTTAATGTACAAGGGGACAATGTACAATGTACAAAGGGTATCTATCCTGTGAAGACGTTTACGGAAAAGCCGAATTTGGAGATGGCCAAAGTGTTCTTGGAGAGCGGCGATTTTCTGTGGAACTCGGGAATCTTCATTTGGAACTTACAGACCATCAGTGAGGCGTTCCGCTATTTGCTGCCGGAAGTGGCAGACCGTTTCCGCGAAGGCGAGTTGCTGATGGGCACAGAGAAAGAGGAAGCGTTCATCGAAGAGATCTTCCCGAAATGTCCGAATATCTCGATTGACTACGGTATCATGGAGAAAGCGGAGAACGTGTTCGTGCTGCCGAGCAGTTTCGGATGGAGCGATTTGGGCACATGGGGCAGTTTGTATGAGTTGAGCGAGAAAGACGAGGCAGGCAATGTGAGTCTGCACAGCGAGGCTCTGTTCTACGAGGCAAACGGTAATGTAGTGACCTTGGAGCCGGGTAAGTTAGCGGTAGTACAAGGTGTGGACGACATGATCATTGCGGAGCAGAAAGGTGTGCTGTTGGTTTGCAAGAAAGCCGAGGAACAGCGCATCAAACAGTTTGTGGCAGATGCCAAAGACAAATTTGCCGGACAATTTAATTAAAAATAATCCTACTTAATACTTAATCAAACATCATGAGTTATCTTAATTTTGACAAGACGGTGCTTGTTAATCTGGAGCGATCGCTTCAGAAAGAGATGATTCGAACGAACCGTGCAGGCGTGTACAACTCGACCACATTGGTTGACTGTAACACACGTAAGTACCACGGTCAGTTGGTGATGCCGTTGCCTCATATCAGCGACGACAACTATGTGTTGCTCAGTTCGCTGGACGAGACGGTGATCCAACATGGCGCGGAGTTCAACTTAGGTCTACACGAGTATGACGAGAACCATTTCAGTCCGAACGGACACAAGTACATCCGTGAGTTCGATTGCGAGTTGATCTCTCGCACAACGTACCGTGTCGGCGCTGTGGTACTACAGAAAGAGCGCATGTTGGTTAGTTTCGAGCCTCGCGTGCTGATCCGCTACACGTTATTGGAGAGCGGCAGCCCGACGACTCTTCGTTTCCGTCCGTTCTTGGCATTCCGCAGCGTGAACGAGTTGACGCACGAGAACCCGTTAGCGAACGCGAACATGGAGGATTGTGAGAATGGTCGTTACAACCGCATGTATCCGGGTTTCCCGAATCTGTACATGCAGTTCAGCAAGGCGGTAGAGTACCACCACGACCCGCAGTGGTACAAAGACATCGAGTACCGCAAGGAGCGTGAGCGTGGTTATGCCCACAAGGAGGACTTGCTCGTACCGGGTTATTTCGAGTTGCCGATGAAGAAAGGCGAAAGCATCATCTTCGCAGCCGGCGTAACGGAAGTGAAGACCGATACGCTGAAGGCGACTTGGAAGAAAGAGTTGGTACGTCGAATCCGTCGTGAGGACATGTTCTCCACGCTGAAGAACAGCGCAAGCCAGTTCTACAAACGCGAGGATGACAAGTGCTATCTGCTTGCCGGTTTCCCGTGGTTTAAGGCAGATGCCCGTTCGACGTTCTTCTCGGTAGCCAGCTGTACGCTGGATATCGATCGTCCTGAGTACTGGGATGCTATCATCAACAAGACGGCTGTGGGAGAGATCTTGAACTTCATGAACGGTCGTGGTAACGAGAACAAGATGACGGGCATGGACGAGCCGGATGTACTGCTTTGGTTCATTCGCGCTGCACAGAAATATGCTCATAAATATACAGTTCGTGAGGCAGCGGATTTATATGGTCAGCTCTGTCAAGATATCATTGTATGGTATCGCAAGCAGAATCATCCGCGTGCCAAACTGCATCAGAACGGTCTGCTTTGGGTAGATGGTACTCAACGTCCGGCCACATGGATGAACGCCACCAACTGCGGATGGCCAATAGTACCGCGTACAGGCTACGTGGTAGAGATCAACGCACTGTGGTACAACGCTATGCGTTTCACGGCAGAGATGCTTCGTGAGATGGGCAAAGAGACGAGTGCCGACCTGATGGAGTATCAAGCAGAGATCACCAAGGATGCGTTTGTGAAGACGTTCTGGAATGGCCTGTATCTGAACGATTATGTCATCGACGGTTATGCCGACAAAGAGGTACGTCCGAACATGATCTGGGCAGCGGGTCTGCCGTACAGTCCGCTGGATAAGAAACAGCAGAAAGCCGTAGTGGATATCTGCACGAAAGAGTTATTGACGCCGAAAGGTCTGCGCAGTCTGAGTCCAAAGAGCGGTTTGTATCATCCGTACTACGGCAGCAACGTGCAAGAACGTGAACGTGCGTTGTACAACGGTATCGTTTGGCCGTCCACCATCACCGCTTACTCGCGCGCATATATGAACATATACAAATACAGCGGCGCAAGCTTCATGGAGCGTCTGTTGGTCGGTTTCGAAGCTGAGATGGACGAGCTGTGTATCGGTACGCTGAATGAGTTCTACGAGCCAAACCCGCCATACAGAGGACGCGGCGGCATGAGTAGTGCGTCGAGCGTAGCAGCTGTCATCAGTCTGTTAGATACACTGAAGAAGTATCAGAATTCAGAAGAAAAGGAGGCACAACAATGAAAGCGTTAATGTTCGGTTGGGAGTTTCCCCCTCATATCTTAGGCGGTTTAGGAACAGCCAGTTATGGTCTGACCCGTGGCATGGCTCAACAGCCAGACATGGAGATCACGTTCGTCATTCCCAAACCATGGGGCGACGAGGATCAGTCGTTCCTGCGTATCATTGGCGCCAACAGCGTGCCGGTCGTATGGAAAGATGTCGATTACAACTACGTTAAACAGCGCATGGAAGGCAGAATGAGTCCTGAGGACTACTACCGTTTCCGTGACGGTATCCGTTATGACTACCGTCGTATCGGCACAGACGACCTCGGTTGCATCGGTTTCTCGGGTCGCTATCCCGATAACTTGATCGAAGAGATCAGCAACTACGAGGCTGTAGCATCCGTGTTGGCGCACACGTTGGATTTCGATATCATCCACAGCCATGACTGGTTGACGTATCCAGCGGGCGTCTTCGCCAAGCAGATCAGCGGCAAGCCACTGGTGATACACGTACACGCTACGGATTTCGACAGAAGTCGCGGTAACGTCAATCCGACCGTTTTCTCTATTGAGAAACGCGGCATGGAGATGGCAGATCATATCATATGCGTAAGTAACCTGACTCGTAACACGGTCATTGAGAAATACGGCATTGACCCGCGTAAGGTAAGCACCGTACACAATGCCGTAGAGCCGTTGGCTCATCCGGAAGAGTTCACCAAGCCTGAGCGCAAGGACAAACTCGTCACTTTCTTGGGTCGTATCACGATGCAGAAAGGACCGGAGTATTTCGTAGAGGCAGCAGCACGCGTATTGAGCAAGACCGACGGCGTACGATTCGTCATGGCGGGTAGCGGCGACAAGATGGCAGAGATGATTGACCTCGTAGCCAAACGCGGTATCGCCGATAAGTTCCACTTCCCGGGCTTCATGCGCGGCAAGCAGGTACAAGAGATGCTCGCTATGAGTGATGTCTATATCATGCCGAGTGTGAGTGAGCCGTTCGGTATCAGTCCGTTGGAGGCTATGCAGGTCGGCTGTCCGTCGATCATCTCCCATCAGTCGGGTTGCGCAGAGATTCTCCAGCACGCAATCAAGACCGATTACTGGGACATCGACGCGATGGCAGATGCTATCTATGCGATCGTCAAGTATCCGGCGCTGTACAAGAGCTTGCATGAACTCGGTATCGCTGAGGTGAACAACATCAAGTGGTCCGACGCAGGATTGAAAGTGCGCAGGATCTACGACGGTGTGATCAATCACACGCTGTAATTAAAAATTCAAAATTAAAAATTAAAAATTAAGAGTATGAAAAATATATGTTTTTGCTTCCAGATGCACAGTCCTTACCGTCTGAAGCGATATCGTTTCTTTGAAATCGGTCATGATCATTACTACTACGATGATTTGGCTACGGAGGAACATGTTAACTGGCTTGTACAGACTTCGTATCTGCCGCTTTGCCAAACCATCCGCGACATGATCAACCTGAGTAAGGGTAAGTTCCATTGCTCTATCAGCATCAGCGGAACGATGATTGAGATGTTCGAGCAGTTCAACCCTGAGATGATCGACATCCTTAAGGAGTTGGCATCCACCAAGTGCGTGGAGTTCCTCGCTACTACGTACAGCTACACTTTGGCATCGGAGTACGATCAGGATGAGTTCAAGAAACAGCTCAAGCTGCAAGGCGAGTTGTTGGAGAGCATCTTCGGCGTTAAGGCTCAGACCGTTTGGAACACCGAGTTGCTGTACACCGACGAGGAGGCATATAACCTGAACAAGATGGGTTACAAAGTGATGATGACCGAAGGAGCCAAGCACGTGATCAGTTGGAAGAGCCCGAACCGTGTATTCCAGTCGGCAGGTTCTCCGAAGATGAAAGTGCTGCTGCGTAACACGAACCTGAGCGATGAACTCAGTTTCCATTTCTCGGATCCTAACTGGGCTAATTTCCCGATAGACGCAGAGAAATATGCGAACCAGCTTCAGGCTCTGCCGGAAGGTGAGGACATCATCAATATCTGGGTTGGCGCCGAGACCTTCGGTATTCGTCAGAACGCCGGAACCGGTATCTTCGACTTCCTCAAGGCGCTGCCGTACTACGCTATGGAGCGTGAGATCGGCTTTATGACACCTTCGGAGGCTGCGAAGAAATTGTCAGCTGAAGATGTACTGTCGAGCCCGTATCCGTTGACTTGGAGCGGTGAGGCAAAAGACCTGAGCATCTTCACCGGTAATGATCTGCAGCAAGAGGCTATCCATAAACTGTTTGCTGTAGCAGAGCGTGTGCATCTTTGCCAAGACAAAGCGTTGAAGACCAATTGGCTGCGTCTACAGGATGCGAACTACCTGCATAACATGAACCACATCGACCAAGGCGAGACGCAGTACGAATCGGCTTACGATGCGTTCATCAATTATATGAATATCCTGTCCGACTTCCTGCAGACCGTAGAAGAGCAGTATCCGACGACTATCGAGAACGAGGAACTCAACGAACTGCTCAAGACGATCCGCAACCAAGAAGAGGAGATTCAGGAACTTCAGGCTAAACTGAAGAAGAAAGCGGAGAAAAAAGATTAACTTTGCAGATTAAAAGGTATCTCATAGTATTAGTGCTGTTGGCAGCGACCCTTGTGGCCGCTGCCAAAGCTCCGCGTACCAAGACCGTCATTCGGACTTGGAATATGCCTTCGTTCAGTGCCGTCGCGGACACCATCCCTTTGGGCACGGATACAGTAAGGCTCAATTATTTCGATATTGACATACAGACGCGGTACTCGACGAGCAGCGCCTTCAACGGCAACGTGCTCGTTTCGCCTATCGAGAGCCGTATCGTACAAGAGCGACTGACGACGATTGATGATCCACTTGCCGCCAGTTGGCAGGCATATGTAGTGACGCCGCAGCAACAACGGTATTTCAACACCACTACTCCCTTCTCCACCATCTCCTACAAGCGAGGATTTACCAACGGGCACGAGGAGAACGATGTCAGTTTTCTGTTCACCGGAAATATCAACCGGCGTCTGAACGTAGGCACAGAGATGGAGTATCTGAATTCAGCCGGTCACTATGCCAACACCGCAGGCAAGCTGTTTAGAGGAAGCGTTTGGGGTAGTTATGACGGCAATCACTATAGTATGCATGCCGCATTGAGTTGGAGTCAACTCAGTTCGTTTGACAATGGTGGTGTACAAGACGTGAACGAGTTGAGCGGTAAACTGTCTCCGGGCGATATACCGGTACGTCTGAACGCGATGACACGGTACCGGTACTTCAGCGGATACCTGCATAACCAATATGCTATCACCCGCCAACGCGAGTATATCGATTCAATAGAGGTCAAGGTGGACGGCAAACGTGTGAAGCGAGATACAGTGAAGATACAACATATACCGCTGATTACCTTCTCGCACATCTTCGAGACCAACAACTCCAACAGGCGCTATATAGAGAAAGAGACGGACACCACGTTCTATCCCGTGACGTACTACGACTCGATCAGTACGCATGACACGACGGACGTGCTGACGATACGAAATACCGTTGCTGTCACGTTCTGCGAGGCATACAACACCAAGCTCAAGTTCGGTGCCACGGTCTTTGCCATGAACGAGTGTCAGCGGTTCTTACATGACTCCGAGCCGTATGACAGTGCAGGGGTCTATGACTACCGATGGAAGAACAACACGTTTGTGGGAGGATCGATCCACAAGCACAGCGGAGCCAATGTGCTCTACACCATCGAGGGACAAGTATGTCTGCTTGGTTACAAGATAGGTGAGTTCGACGTACATGGCAAATTAGATACGAAATTCAATGTGGGCGGTAACACCTTATATATAGGCGCGCGTGCATACGCGAAGAGCATAGCTCCGAGTCCGTATTGGCAGCGTTTCCGCTCGAACCATGTATGCTGGGACAATAACTTCGGGTTCACTTACCGCTTCCTTGGAGGAGCCACTATCGCTTACCCCACCAAATGGATCAAGCCCAGCATCGATTTTAGTTTTGAGAATCAGACTCATCCGATCTACACTTCCGCAGAGGACTGGAAGCCAAGGCAATACGGCGGAAGTGTACAACTTATCACAGGCGATATAGGTCTTGATCTGACCACGCCTTGGATTAACTTGGAGAACCGCGTGGTGATCCAACATAGTACCAACGACAGCGTGATGCCGGTACCTCTGGTCATCCTGCAAAACCGCCTCTATTACCACGGCGTATGGTTTAGACGTGCGATGGAGGCACAAATAGGTGTGGATCTGCGTTATTTCACGCGTTACCACTCGCCGGTTCTATGTCCTGCAACGGGTCTTTTCGCTACCCAGCAGGAAGTGAAGATCGGTAATTATCCGTGGATGAGTGTATATGCCAATTTCTATGTACGCTCTATCCGTCTGCGTTTCTTTGCGCAGTATCAACATCTTAACCATTTATTTATGAAAAAGAGTAATGAATATTTGGCAATGCCGGGCTACCCCACTAACCACGATGTCTTTAGAGCAGGATTGGCTTGGCACTTTTATAATTAATTAAAAATTAAAAATTAAGAATTAAAAATTAAGAATTACGTATTAGTCTATAGATATAATGATTGTTACACAGAATTTAAATAAGGTTCTCATATATATGCAGGAGGAGGCAGAGCGGTTATGCAGTCCTGCTATCGAACCGGAGCATTTGTTGCTGGCTATCATCCGTCTGGGTGAAGGGTCGGCGTATGACTTGCTGCTCCGTGCCGATTTCCGAGCAGAAGAGGCGAAAGCATCTATTGAGAACAGTATCCGAGGAGAAGAACATCCGGAGAAACTGCTACGCAATGCACAAGTAGACCGGATTTTACGGATTGCGGAGTCTATCAGCCGCGAATACAAAGCAGAGGTGGTTTGTACCGCTCATGTGCTGTTGGCTATTTTGCGCGAACAGATCAACAAGGCAGCTTCGTATTTAGAAGATGTATGGGGTATCAGTTATGAGCAGTTAGTGGAGATCTATGGTCAGCCGCACTATACCTTCCAAGCACCGACTAACGGAGCAAACCAAATGGGAGATGTCAATGATGCTCCTTGGCAACCGCAACAACCGCAACAGAAAGGTAAGAAGAACAGCACTTCCGCGCTGGACAAGTACGGAAGGGACTTGACCAAGTTAGCTGAAAACGGCAAACTGGATCCAGTGGTGGGACGCGAAGATGAGATTGAACGCGTGCTACAGATCCTGAGCCGACGCAAGAAGAACAACCCTATCCTCATCGGCGAACCCGGTGTGGGTAAGTCTGCTATAGTAGAAGGCTTAGCGCTGCGGATCATGGCGGATAAGACCGGAGCCCTGCAGGGCAAACGTATCGTGACCCTCGACATCGCCTCTATGGTAGCCGGTACGACGTACCGCGGTCAGTTCGAAGAGCGCATGAAAAACGTCCTTACCGAACTGCGTGAGCACCCTGAGATCATCCTTTTCATCGATGAGATACATACGATCATCGGTGCCGGAAACGCGTCTGGTTCGTTGGATGCAGCTAACATCCTCAAGCCTGCTTTGGCGCGAGGCGAAGTACAGTGCATCGGCGCTACCACCACAGCTGAGTACGCTAAGTCGATAGAAAAAGATGGGGCACTCGAACGTCGTTTCCAGAAAGTGACCGTAAGACCGACCACAGGCGATGAGACCTTTAAGATCCTCACGAGGCTTAGCGAACACTATGCACACTATCATCATGTGATCTACACGCGCGAAGTGCTCAAGGCTTGTGTGGGACTGAGCGAACGATACCTCACCGACCGTTCATTCCCTGACAAAGCGATCGATGTCATGGACGAAGTGGGCGCACGCAGTCATGCGCAACAGATCAGCCCCAAAGAGACTGACCCGGCATATACTATCACCACCGACGATGTAGCAGGGGTAGTGAGCATGATGTCCGGTGTACCGGTTCAACGGGTAGCGACCGCAGAGAACGAACGACTCCGTACGATGGGCGATACCTTGAGAAGACGCATCATCGGACAGGACAAAGCCGTAGAGACCGTCGTCAAAGCTATTCAGCGAAGCCGTCTCGGACTGAGAGACCCCAAACGACCGATAGGCACGTTCTTCTTCTTGGGACAAACGGGTGTCGGCAAAACCTATCTGGCACAATGTTTGGCAGAAGAGTTGTTCGGAAGCAAAGATGCGCTCATCCGGTTCGACATGTCCGAGTATATGGAGAAACATACGGTAAGTCTGCTCGTGGGTGCTCCTCCGGGATACGTGGCACACGAAGAGGGAGGCAAACTGACCGAAGCAGTACGGCGCAAACCCTACTCCATCGTGCTCTTTGACGAGATAGAGAAAGCACATCCGGATATCTTCAATATCCTGCTGCAGGTATTGGACGAAGGCCGTCTTACTGACCGTCAGGGACATATCGTCGATTTCCGCAATACCATCATCGTGCTGACCAGCAATGTCGGAACGAGACAGGTCTTGGAGTTCGGAGGAGGTGTCGGATTCAACTCCGGAGCGATGGATCAGAAAGAGACGAACCGCATGTTGCTCAAAGCGCTGCAGAAACAGTTCCCGCCGGAGTTCGTCAACCGTATCGATAATGTGGTGACTTTCGAGCCGCTCAACAAAGAGACCATCGGTCAAATCGTCCGCATCGAGATCGGTCTGCTGCAACAACGTCTGAAGACGCACGGTCATCAGCTCAGCGTCACACCGGAGGCAGTAGGCGAGATCGTGGAGAAGAGTTACGATACCAAAAACGGCGCACGCCCCGTCAAACGTGCTGTGCAGACCTATCTCGAAGACCCGCTCACAGAGATATTACTGCGCAAACCAAATCAAAAACGTATAACCATAAAAAAAATAGAACAAGTATGACAGTAGAAATTACAGACGCTAACATCAAGGATGTGATTGCGTCAGGCAAACCGGTAGTAGTAGATTTTTGGGCAGCATGGTGCGGTCCATGCAAAATGATGCTGCCTATTTTGGAGGAACTGAGCAACGAGTATGAAGGTAAAGTGGTAGTAGGTAAACTGAATGTAGATGATAACCCTGATACATGCGAAGAGTACGGTATTATGAATATCCCGACGATGCTCTTCTTCCAGAACGGCGAATTGGTAAATCGCCACGTTGGCGCATGCAGAAAACAGGATTTAGCACAACTTTTTGACAGTTTATTGTAAAAAAACGCAGAAAAATACGTTTTTATTTGCACATGTCAAAAAAAAACAGTACCTTTGCACCCTAATTTGCCTATTTGGGCACGTTTTTTGTGTGCAAAATGGCGGTCCGGTAGCTCAGCTGGATAGAGCAACAGCCTTCTAAGCTGTGGGTCTCGGGTTCGAATCCCGACCGGATCACTCGCGTTCGGCAATCGGTGTGCAAAGGTCGATACCGCTCTGCTAAATCGACAGGCAACCGATGCCTCCGCTCTCCCCACCGGACGCACTACGTTTGCGTCCGTCGGGGACCCCAAAAGGGAGAACATTATAAGAACATAGTATATTACTTATTATACATGCGTCAATTAAAGATTACAAAATCAATCACCAACCGTGAGTCAGCAAGTCTGGACAAGTATCTTCAAGAGATCGGTCGTGAGGAGCTGATAACCGTTGACCGTGAGGTAGAATTGGCAGGTCGTATCCGTAACGGAGACCGCGCAGCACTGGAGGAACTAGTCCGGAGTAACCTACGCTTTGTAGTGTCTGTAGCCAAGCAATACCAGAACCAAGGATTGAGTCTGCCCGATTTGATTAACGAGGGCAACCTTGGACTGATTAAGGCTGCAGAGAAATTCGATGAGACCCGTGGATTCAAGTTCATCTCCTATGCCGTATGGTGGATTCGTCAATCTATTCTCCAAGCACTCGCCGAGCAAAGCCGTATCGTGCGTCTGCCGCTCAACCAAGTTGGTTCGCTTAACAAGATCAACAAGGCTTATCAGCGTTTCGAGCAAGAACACGAACGCAAGCCGAGTGCTGAGGAGTTAGCGGAAGAGCTGGACATGCCGGTAGATAAGATCGCGGACACGCTAAAGATGTCGGGTCGTCACGTGAGTGTCGATGCGCCGTTCGTAGAAGGCGAGGACAACAGCCTGATCGATGTGATGGTCAACGAAGATTCTCCGAATGCGGATCGTGGTCTGATTAACGAATCGCTCTCTACCGAGATCAGCCGTGCTTTGGCAACGCTAACTCCGCGTGAAGCGGACATCCTGCGTAAGTTCTTCGGCATCGGCACTCCCGAGAAAACGCTCGAAGAGATCGGCGATGAACTGCACCTCACGCGTGAGCGTGTACGTCAGATCAAAGAGAAAGCAATCCGCAAACTCAATCAAGGTCAACGCAGTCACATTCTCATGACTTACTTAGGTTGATGAAAATGGTAACGCCTCCTTTCCGGAGGCGTTTTTCGTTTCGTATAAAGGGTTAGGGGATTAGTGGGTTAGAGGGTTAGAGGGTTAGGGGTTAGAGGGTTAATCGAACAAAGTGGGTTCGTCGGATTCGATTTTCCTGAGTATTGCCCGCATCAAGGACTCACGCACCAGACGACTGCGGTTCGTGACGTTATACCGTTCGCAGAAACGCTCCAACGCCCGTTGTTCTTTCTCATTGAGCAAGATCGTGATTCTATTGTTGCGGGGAGCTTTCATCGTTAGAAATAGAGGGTGAACTTAGTACCAAAAGAAATAAAGTTACGCCCCGTCTTGTGGGTATAATCATGTCCTTCCACCGTTTCTACGACTTCCACTTTCGCCTGCTGAAAACGAGCGAAGAATACGGCTCCGATTGCAGTCTTGGGATTCACTTGGTAGCGATACCCCAAATCGAGTCCGGTATAGAGACCGCCGATATAAGACTTAGACATAGCGATACCATAACCGATAGAAGCGCCGAAGACCGGTGCATGCTTCTGCTCCAAGATCGGCATACGCAATGCCGCTTGAATAGGCAGGAAATGGTAATTATTAGCGCCCATAAACATCCCATGATAACCAATTCCACCGCCAATGAAAATATGGCGTTCGCCGATATGATGCGACCCTACCATAAAATCAACACCGGCAAAGGCACCCATTTTTTCACGAGGAAGATAAACGGTACCGGCTCCCACTTCGAGCAAGACGGACGCTTTCTTGGTAGTCGTTTTCTCCTGCTCTTCGGGCTGCGCCTCCTGCGCAGCTTCCAGCGCATCGTCCGTCAGGATATTTTCGACATCGGCACGCGGATACTGAAAACGCGCACCGCCTTCATCGCGCACGATGACCACTTCTTCGTTCTGCAAGACGATGGTTCCTCGTACGCGTGCGCCTGTACGTAATATTATAGTTTCCGCGTACACGCACGTACACGTAAGGAGCAATAAAGCTATGAGGGATAGACGGCGGGGCATAGTATTAGTAATTAAAAATTAAAAATTAAAAATTAAGAATTAGTCCATTTTTTATTTCGGGTGCAAAGGTACGAAAAAAAATTGATATATGCAAATTTAAGCGAACTCAAAATCAATTTGTGCGCGATTTACATCTGCGCGCACCACTTTTACAGTAACCGGATCGCCCAAGGTATAAGACTTCGGGCTTTCGGGAGAAGTATGGTTTTTGTTTTCGCAGACGAGTCTGAAATTCTTCTCATCGTACTGCCAATACTCACCCTGTTCGCCGATGTTGGAGATATGAATGAGTCCTTCGCAGCGCGACTCGTCGAGCTGCACAAACAATCCAAAATCGGTCACGCCGGAGATATGTCCGGTCAGCACCTCGCCTATATGATCCGACATCCACATGGCTTGAAAGAGTTTGATGGAGTCCCGTTCGGCTTGTGCTGCGTCCTGCTCGCAAGCCGAGCAATGTTCGCATTTCTCTTCCAGTTCTTCCCGGGTCAAGGACTCTTTCTTGCCTGTCAGGATATATTTCTCCACGAGCCGATGCACCATCAGATCGGGATACCGACGGATCGGCGAGGTGAAATGGGTATAGTGGGTGAAGGCGAGACCGTAGTGACCGATGTTATAGGTCGAATAGACGGCTTTGGCTTGCGCACGGATGGTAAGCAGGTCGATAGCACGCTGCAGGTTCGGGAAGCGTTTTCGGAAGGAAGACACCGCCTCTAATTTCTCACCGTCAGGCAGGTCATGTACCCGATAGACAAAGGGTCTGCCGGATCCCACTGCTTTAGCGACTGTGCGGTTCGCTAAGAGCATGAACTCCTCAATGAGATGATGTGCCTCGTTGGGAGCCTCGAAGTAGATCTCAGTCGGATGCCCATGTTCGTCCAGACGAAAACGCATCTCGTCCTGCTCAATCGTGAGTGCGCCGTTGGCGAGACGCTCGGCACGAAGCTTCTGAGCTAGTGTGTTTAAGGTCAGAATCGCCTCTGACAATTGCGTATTACCCTCGTGTTGCGTCCGATGCGCCTCCGTTCCGCCTCCGATCCGATTCTCTCTCGATTGTGTCTCGTTAGTCTGATTTGCCGTAATGATCTGCTGCGCCTCGTCGTAATTCAGACGGGCATTGGAGCGAATGACAGTACGACATATTTTATATTTAAGTACGCGCGCGTCCGCGTCCATGGTGAAGATGACGGACATACAGAGTTTGTCTTCGTTCGGACGGAGCGAACATTTGTCGTTGCACAGTTCCTCGGGCAACATCGGGAGCACGCGATCGACGAGATAGACGGACGTACCGCGTTTATAGGCGTCCTCATCCGTTTTGGTACCCGGGCGAACATAGAAAGAGACATCCGCTATGTGGACACCAATTCTATAGACCGGCTGCGCCTGACAGACCGCTTCGCTGACAGACCGCTCCGCTGACAGACCGTCGTTTTCAACGACTGCCAGACATTCAAACGAAAGGGCATCATCAAAGTCCTTTGCATCCGCAGGATCGATGGTAAAAGTGAAGACATCTCGCATGTCCCGACGACGTAAAATTTCCGATTGTTCTATCATTTTCTGCTAATTTTAATAAACAAAATCATAAAATCCGGTGCAAAATTACAAAAATTCTTGCATATATGCAAAAAAAGTTGTAACTTTGCACGCTTTTTTTCCGCAATTCAGGAAAAGAAAATAAATTAGGAAATAATAAAAATAAATATAATATAGTGTTATGAAAATTAAAGTAAGTCAAGTTAATCAGCCTAACTTCAAAGAGTGCAATGTGCATGCCACTCTTCCTGCTGAGCTGAGCAAACTTCAAGAGATTGCCTACAATCTTTGGTGGTGCTGGAATGGAGATGCCAAGGATCTGTTCCGCTACATTGACCTTGATGCATGGCATCGCGCAGGTTCGAACCCGATTATGATGGTCAATACGATCAGTTATGACCGCATGATGGAACTCACGAAGGACAAGAAGTTCCTCAATAAGCTCAATGACATCTATACCGACTTCCGCGCGTATATGGATGCACCGAAGGACAAGAGCAAACCGTCTATCGCTTATTTCTCGATGGAGTACGGTCTGACTCATATTCTGAAGATCTATTCGGGTGGTCTGGGTATTCTTGCCGGTGACTATATCAAAGAGGCTTCGGATTGCAACGTTGATATGACGGCTATCGGTTTCCTCTATCGCTACGGTTATTTCACACAGACCCTGAGTCCGGAAGGTCAGCAGATCGCAAATTACGAGGCCCAGAACTTCGCTAACCTGCCTATTACGCAGGTGAAAGAGGCAGACGGAACGAACATGGTTATCGAAGTGCCGTATCCGGATCGTACGGTGAAAGCATACCTCTGGAAGGTAGCGGTAGGACGTATGGATCTGTACCTCTTAGATACTGATAATGAGCTCAATAGTGAATGGGATCGTCAGATCACCCACCAGCTCTACGGTGGAGACTGGGAGAACCGTATCAAGCAGGAGATTCTGCTCGGTATCGGTGGTATGTTGGCTCTGAAGAAACTCGGTATCAAGAAGGATGTATATCATTGCAACGAGGGTCACGCAGCGCTCATGGGATTGCAGCGTCTGGTGGATCTGGTGCAGGAGGAAGGATTGTCGTTCAACGAGGCCAAAGAGGTGGTACGCGCAAGCGGTCTCTATACCTGCCACACGCCGGTACCTGCCGGTCACGACTATTTCGAGGAGGGTCTGTTCTACAAATACATGAGTTCGTATGCAGAGAAACTCGGTATCGAGTGGAATGACCTGATCGGTATGGGTCGTACGAACCCCGATGATCATAACGAGAAGTTCTCGATGTCTGTCTTCGCCCTCAACACCTGCCAAGAGGCAAACGGTGTATCGTGGTTGCACGGCGAGGTATCGAGGAAGATGTTCGCTCCCGTTTGGCCGGGTTACTATCCGGAGGAGTTGCATGTGGGTTACGTCACCAACGGTGTGCATATGCCGACATGGGCTGCATCGGAATGGAAGGATATCTACCGCAAGTACCTGCCCGCAGGATGGTATAACGATCAGTCCAATATGGATATGTGGAAGCCGTATGCAGATATTCCGGATGAGGTCATCTGGGGTGCCCGTATGAGCTTGAAACGCAAGATGATGCAATATATCAAGGAGCAGTTCCGTGAGGACTGGATGAAGAACCAAGGAGACCCGGGACGTATCATCGAGGCGCTGAACGAGATGAACCCGAACCACCTTGTGATCGGTTTCGGTCGTCGTTTTGCTACCTACAAACGTGCTCACCTGCTCTTCACCGATCTGGAGCGTCTGGATAAGTTGGTAAACAATCCGAACTACCCTGTTCTGTTCCTCTTCACCGGTAAGGCACACCCTGCTGATGGTGGTGGTCAAGGTCTGATCAAGCGTATCGTTGAGATCAGCCGTATGCCGCAGTTCCTCGGTAAGATCATCTTCTTGGAGAACTACGATATGCGTCTGGCTAAGCGTCTTATCTCCGGTGTGGATATCTGGCTGAACACTCCTACTCGTCCTCTGGAGGCTTCGGGTACGTCGGGTGAGAAAGCGCAGATGAACGGTGTGCTCAACTTCTCCGTGAAGGACGGTTGGTGGTACGAGGGTTACGTAGAGAAAGCAGGTTGGTATCTGACCGAGAAACGCACCTACGAGAACCAAGCTCACCAAGATCAGCTCGATGCAGCGACTATCTACTCGCTGTTGGAGCGTGAGATCATCCCGCTGTATTACGCTAAGAACAGCAAGGGTTACAGCCCTGAGTGGATCCAGTATATCAAGAACTCCGTAACGAAGATCACTCCGCGTTTCACGATGAAACGTATGATCGATGACTACTTCGCTAAGTTCTATAACAAGCTCGCTAAACGTCATGCCCTCCTTGAGGCTGACAACTACAAGATCGCTAAATCCATCGCTAAATGGAAAGAGAATGTAGCTGCGCACTGGGATGAGATTGAGGTAGTGAAGATCCAAGGCGCGGAGAACAACTTCATGAACCTGAATGTAGGTGACAAGTTCAAAGTAGCCGTAGAGCTTGATACGAAGGGTCTGAACGACAAGGGTATCGGCGTAGAGCTCGTAGCTATCCGTACTTCGACCCACAACAACGACAAACTCTATGAGGTTGAGCCGTTGAAGTTGGTGAAGAGCGAAGGCAGCCACTTGTTCTTCGAACTGACCTACCAGCTCGACTATGCCGGAGGAATGAAGTTCGGTCTGCGTATGTATCCGCAGAATGAGCTCCTACCGCACAGAATGGACTTCTGCTACGTTCGCTGGCTCTAATTGTACGTTATGAAACAAAATATAGTTAACTATAGTACCGGTACGAGATGTGCCGGTACTATTTTTTCGCCGTTTAGCGACCAAACACCCTCGGATATGAGCAGTATCGGTTCCAGTATGAACTCCGCCTCCGTCCGCCGTGCGCCTATCGCTTCCGGAGGGTCAGGTTGGACTTCCAAACCGGACGCCGGAGGCACTTCCTTATCTCGTAATAGCACTCCTATCGGCGAACCATGGGTGCTCATTCTCTTGGCTTTACTGTTCGCGGTATGGAGAGGATCTCGCCGTAAAAGAGCCTTAGCGGCTGTCCTCCTTTGCGCTACGGGCTTGCATGCAGGTATCAGCTCCTTGTCCATCAGTCCTGCCGCAGCGGGGCAGACTGTGTCCGTGCTGCCCACTGTCGCTTCCTTGCCGGACGGGATGGTATCCATCTGTTGGAGTGCGTACTACGACGCCGAAGCAGAAAACGCAATAGAGGATATCCATTTCCAAGCTGACACAGAAACGGGCATCAATGCCGTTCGTTTTACGGCGCCATCTACTCCCGGAACGTATTATCTCAAGGCGCTCATGCAGACCGGTCGTTTCTGCGGTGGGTCGATGGACAGCTACGTCATTTGCCCCTTCACCGTCTATCCGGCGGATGCGGATATCGTCCTCAGACGCGATGCGCAAGAGAGCGGTACGCGCATCGACATCCGTGACGGAGGAGCTATGCAGGCATATGGCGCCATGCGCTTCCACCGCACTACGCTGAACGATGATAACTTGAGCGAATACGAGCGGTATAACTACTTCATTTCCTTTCCTTTCGATGTACAGGTGGCGGATATCTACGGCATCGGCGAAGTGGGCACGCATTGGCGGATCTTCTTCTACGACGGCAAAGGGCGCGCAGAGGAAGGCTATTTTGCCGAACGAACGGACAACTGGGTCATGATCGACGACACGGACTCGATCCTTCATGCCGGGCAAGGCTATCTGCTCCAACTGAACGCCCTGCAGATGGCGGAGACGAATGAAGCTATCTGGAGCAACCACACCGATGTCGCCACGCTCTATTTTCCTGCTCTGTCGAAGATCACAGGCGTGACCCTTACCAATGAGACTATTCCTGCGCTGAGCGAGGCCTATCAATGTACCATCGACCTGTCTTCGAGCCTTGGCAGCGAAGCCGACCGAAGGACAAAAGACAGCTTTTGGCGGTGCATCGGTGTGCCGGGTTTTGACGCTCCGACAAGTATCAGCGGTCTGCCCTATCTGTACGAATGGAATATGTCCGACAACTCGCTCAAAGTTGTCTCCTGCGAAGCATACACTTTCCTGCCCACACACGCCTATCTGGTGCAGAACGGCGGCGAGATCGTCTGGACGAACATCTCCAAACCCGTACGCGGCATCGTAGCGCAGCATCAGAACAGACACCGCGAATTTCGTTTGGAGCTTCTGCTTGACGATCAAAAAGCCGACCACACGTATGTGCGGCTGACGGAAAACGAACAGGTCACCAATGCTTTCGATTTCGGACAAGACCTCAGCAAGGAACTCAATGCCGGACAGCCGAATATCTATACGCTAATCGGCTACGAACGTCTGGCTGCCAACTGTCTGCCGGACAGCAGCAAAAGCGTGACGATCCCTGTTGGTGTCGAGATCCCTGTGGACGGAACGTACACCTTTGCCTTGCCCGATGGCAACCAAGATAGGCAGGTAGTATTGTCCGACACCCAGACAGGCACGCGAACCCACCTGACTTCAAACAGCAGCTATTCCGTGACCTTACCCGCAGGAACGCATGACGATCGTTTGGTCTTGGAGATCTCCGAGCCCTCCTCCACTCCGACCGCACTTATCCCTCTCGAAGCTCCTGACCTGCCCACCAAGATCCTCCAAAACGGTCGGATCTTCCTTCTTCGCGGAGACAAGATCTACACCCTCACGGGACAAGAGGTAAAATAATATTCAAACTGTACGTGCACGTCCGTAATGGTAACGAGATGGTAACGACATGCGAACGGGAATGACTGCTATATAGAGGCTTAATACATGCAAAATTTGCGCAAAAAAGCAACAAAAAAGCCTCTTCTCTTGCATATGTCAAAAAAAAGCAGTAATTTTGTGCGCTAATTTGGTGTATTATGCTTTTAAACATACTGAAATCGAAGATTCATCGGGTGCTAGTGACAGAGGCGAACTTGGAGTATATCGGTTCGATCACGATTGACGAGGCACTGATGGAAGCGGCGAACATCTACGCCGGTGAACGCGTGCAGGTGGTGGATAACACCAACGGCGCACGGTTGGAGACCTATGTCATCCCGGGTAAACGAGGAAGCGGATGCATCTGCATCAACGGGGCAGCCGCACATCTGGTGAAGGTGGGAGACACCGTCATCATCATGGCGTATGCCATGCTCACTCCGGAGGAGGTGAGCAGTTTTAAACCCGCCATTATTTTCCCAAATAATAATCGGGTTTAAAACGTTAAATGGTTAAAGAGTTAAAATGGTTTTGATTGCATCAAAACGTTAAACAGTTAGATGGCATTTTTTGAATTACATAGCGAAGCAAAGGGTGTCGGCGCACGAGCAGGTGTGCTGCACACGGATCATGGGGATATACTGACCCCTATTTTCATGCCGGTGGGTACAGTGGGCACCGTGAAAGGTGTGCAGCGTAAGGAGTTGGAAGACGACATCAAAGCGCAGATCATCCTTGGCAACACATACCATCTCTTCCTTCGTCCGGGCACCGAGATCCTCCGCAAAGCCGGTGGATTGCATCGTTTTGAGGGATGGAACAGACCCATCTTGACGGACTCCGGCGGTTTTCAGGTCTTCAGTCTGACCGACATCCGCAAGATGAACGAAGAGGGTGTGCGTTTCAGCAGTCACATCGACGGACGCAAACTGCTCTTCACGCCGGAGAGTGTGATGGACATAGAGCGCGAGATAGGCGCAGACATCATGATGGCTTTTGACGAGTGCTGTCCGGGCACGGCGGACCGCAGATACGCGAAGGACTCGATGGACAGGACTCATCGCTGGTTAGATCGCTGCATCGCTCGCTTTGACGGGACGGAAGACTTATACGGCTACCAGCAACACCTGTTCCCTATTGTGCAGGGCTGCACGTATTCCGATCTGCGTCAAGAGGCATGCAAACGGCTGCGGGACTTGGATCGCGACGGTTACGCTATCGGCGGTTTGGCTGTGGGCGAACCGACCGAAGTCATGTACGACATGATCGAGGTCTGCAACGACATCCTGCCGCAGGACAAACCGCGTTACCTGATGGGTGTGGGCACGCCTTGGAACATCCTCGAAGCGATTGAACGAGGCGTGGACATGTTCGACTGCGTGATGCCGACGAGGAACGGAAGGAACGGTATGATCTTCACATGGCAGGGTGTGATGAACCTGCGCAATAAGAAATGGGAGGACGACTTCACGGAACTCGATCCTTGCGGCACCTCGTATGTCGATCACGCATACACACGTGCGTACGCAAGACATTTAATACACGCGCAAGAGATGCTCGGTCTGGAGATCCTCTCGATTCACAACCTCGCTTTCTATCTGGATCTCGTTTCGCAAGCGAGACAACATATTCTTGCCGGAGATTTTAGTAGTTGGAAAAACTCCGTGATGCCGGCTATCACAGCAAGGCTGTGATGTTAAAATGGTTGCTGCGCAACGTTAAAGAGTTAAAATGGTCTCGCTTAGCGAGACGTTAAATAGTTAGTGAAACGGTTAGACTGGTACATAGTAAAGAAGTTCTTGGGGACGTTTTTCTTCTCCATCGTGTTGGTGCTATCCATCGCGATTGTCTTTGATTTGACAGAGAAGATGGACGATTTCTTCGAGGAACAAGTGCCGTTACGCGAGATTATCCTCGATTACTATCTGCCTTTTCTACCCTATTACATGAACATGTTCAGTTCGCTGTTCATCTTCATTTCCGTCATTTTCTTCACCAGTAAATTAGCCGGCAACTCGGAGATCATCGCCATGCACGCCACGGGTATGAGTTACCACCGGATGATGCGTCCCTATGCCTTCTCCGCGGCTGTGCTTTTTCTGCTCGGCATCTATTTAGGAGGCTGGGTAATCCCCAAGAGCTCGGAGAGAATGCTCAACTTCACGGACAAGTACATTGACCACTTCACAAGCGATCATGCCCGTAACATGCAGTTGGAGGTCGAACCCGGCACGGTGCTCTTCATCGAGTCTTTTCAACGCCGCAGTAACATCGGTTACCGCTGCTCCATCGAGCATTTTAACGGGAAGAGTCTGACCTCGCGAACGATCGCAGACCGCATCTATTACGACTCGCTCTATAACTGGCATCTGGACAACTACACGCAGCGTACGTTCACGGGTCTGAAAGAGGAGATGACGCAAGGCGAGCGAATGGATATCGTCATGCCCATTACACCGGATGAGATGTTCGTCACGGCGATGCAGGCACAGCAGATGACGACGCCGGAGTTGCGTCATTACATGGAGCGTCAGCGCGAACGTGGTAGCGGTAACGTCAAAGCCTTTGAAGTGGAGTACCATAAGCGTTGGGCAAGTCCTGTCGGTGCATTTATCATGACGCTGTTAGGAGTGACGATGTCCAGCCGCAAAGTGCGCGGAGGTATGGGTAAAAACCTCGGTATGGGTATCGTCCTGACGGCAGGATATATACTCTTCTCCACCGTCAGTACCACTTTCTCTGTCAACAACGTCATGTCGTCCTTCTCGGCAGCATGGCTTCCGAACTTCGTCTTCCTCGCTATCTCTATCCCTCTATACATCCGAGCGAGCAAGTAAATTGCTAAGTCGAAATAGCAAAATGTCAGAAATCGGGGACGGTTTCTGATATTTTGTAAAATGGAGTGCTCATTTTGAAGAAATTTATCATTTTATGTTCAATTTATTTGCAGGATTCCAAAAAAGGCAGTACCTTTGCACCGTTTTTCGATGACACCTAATATGAATGTACAATGTACAATGTACAATTTACAATGTACAACGTATTATTGGTGCGAACGAAAAACAGGTATTATCTGTTTTAAAAAGAAAGGACTAACTATGAAAAAGATGTTGAACAAAGTTAGTTTGGTATTGGTACTCGTTTGCAGCCTGTTCGCAGGCGTAAACATGGCGGACGCCGCAAAGAACAATGATGAATTGCGTATACGTTTCCGCGAGAACACATTGGTAGTCACCTCAAGTCAGATGGAAGAAGCCCGGCTCTACTCTATGCAGGGCAAACTGCTTCAGAAAGAAAAAGGCCACTTCGTTGAATTTGAATTGGACCGTGGCACATACCGTTTGTATGCAAAGGTCAAAGGTGAAACAGTGAGCCGCAAGATTGAGTTGCGGTAAAAGCAAGAAGGACTCCTGTTCGGGAGTCCTTTTTTTTATGTCTCCCTCTGCAAAACAAAGAAAAAGCACCCAAAAACTATAAATTAAGCAGAAAATTGCCCAAAAACTTGCGTATGTCAAAAAAAAGCAGTACCTTTGCGCGATAATTTTGTGATATGTGCGCGTCATACGCACGCAATACGATATTAAAGTATGCAAAACATTCGAAATATAGCAATCATTGCGCATGTGGACCACGGGAAAACGACCTTGGTTGATAAGATGCTTTATACCGCTAATGTGGTAAAGCAGCAGTCCGCCTTCAGCGAGCAGCCGAAGGAGTTGATCTTGGACAACAACGACCTCGAGCGTGAGCGTGGAATCACTATTCTTGCCAAGAACGTAGCCATCGACTACAAAGGCACTAAAATCAATATTATTGACACTCCGGGGCACGCGGACTTCGGCGGCGAAGTAGAGCGTGTGTTGAACATGGCGGACGGCGTACTGCTGCTCGTTGATGCGTTCGAGGGTGCGATGCCGCAGACCCGTTTTGTGCTGCAAAAAGCACTCGAACTCGGGCTCAAACCGATCGTAGTGATCAATAAAGTGGACAAACTGAACTGCAGGCCGGACGAGGTACAAGAAGAGGTGTTCGACCTCATGTGTAACCTCAACGCTACCGATGACCAGTTGGATTTCCAGACGCTGTACGGCTCGGCGAAGAACGGCTGGATGTCGAGGGACTGGAGAAAACCGACGACGGACCTGACCGACCTCATGGACGCTATCATCGAGTATATCCCTGCTCCGGTTGACAACCCGGGTACACCGCAGATGCTCGTCACCTCGCTGGACTACAACAGCTACGTCGGACGAATCTGTATCGGTCGTGTACACCGCGGTGAGTTCAAGGACGGACAGGCAGTCACGCTGGCTAAGAAAGACGGTACGATGATCAAGACGAAGATCAAAGAGCTGCATACATTCTCGGGTATGGGTCACGTGAAGACCGATGTGGTCAAGAACGGTGACATCTGCGCCATGATCGGTATTGACGGTTTTGAGATCGGTGACACGATCTGCGATTCAGAGAACCCCGAACCGCTCAAACCGATTGCTATCGACGAGCCGACGATGAGCATGACCTTCTGCATCAACGACAGTCCTTTCTTCGGTCAGGACGGTAAGTTCGTTACCTCCCGTCATATCCAAGACCGTCTGAACAAAGAGCTGGAGAAGAACCTCGCTCTGCGCGTAGAGAAAGGTGCAGAAGAGAGCAGTTGGCGCGTGTTCGGACGTGGTGTGCTGCATCTGTCGGTGCTCATCGAGACCATGCGTCGTGAGGGATACGAGCTGCAAGTGGGTCAGCCGCAAGTGATCATCAAAGAGATTAACGGCGTCAAGTGCGAGCCGGTAGAGTCTCTGACGGTCAACACGCCCGAAGAGTGCTCGGGTAAGATCATCGAGTACGTCTCTACCCACAAAGGTGAGATGACGAAGATGGAGATGGTCAACGACCGTGTACACCTTGAGTTCACTATCCCGAGCCGTGGTATCATGGGTATGCGTACCTATGTGATGAACGTCTCTGCCGGAGAAGCTATCATGGCACACCGTTTCCTCGAGTATCAGCCGTGGAAAGGTGAGATCGTCAAGCGTAACAACGGTTCGCTCATCGCTATGGAAGCCGGAACAGCTTATGCCTATGCGTTGGACAAACTACAAGACCGCGGTAAGTTCTTCATCGATCCGCAGGAAGAGGTCTATGCCGGACAGGTAGTGGGCGAGAACGCCAAGGAAGGCGATATCGTCATCAACGTGACCAAATCCAAGAAACTGACGAACATGCGTTCCAAATCCGCGGATGACAAACCGTGCTGCCGCCTCCTGTACGTATGAGCCTCGAAGAGGCACTCGAATACATCAAAGAGGATGAGTACGTAGAGGTTACTCCGCACGCTATGCGAATCCGTAAGATCATCCTCGACGAACTGGAGAGGAAGAGAGCGGGAAGAGTGTGAGCGAACTAGACGCACTAGACGCTCTAGACGCACTAGACGCTCTAGATCGACTAGATCAACTAGACAGACTAGATAAACTAGATAAAACAAATATATTATGAAAATTGAACAATCTGAATTGAAAGACCTGAAGGCAGTAGTAACGCTGACTATTGAGCCTGCTGACTATCAGGAAGAAGTAGCAAAACAACTGAAAGAAGTGCGCCACAAAGCGCAGATGCCGGGATTCCGTCCGGGTATGGTACCTGCCGGTTTGGTAAAGAAGATGTACGGTAAGGGCATCTTAGCTGATGTGCTGAACAAGAAAGTGGGTGAAGGCCTGCAGAAGCACATCGAGGACAACAAACTGGCTATCTTAGGCGATCCTCTGCCCAACGCAGAGCAAGGTCATGTAGATCTCGATCACGAGGAGACCTTCACTTTCGCTTTCGACATCGCTGTAGCACCGGAGTTCGATGCTAAACTGACCGGTAAGAACAAGCTGCCGGAGTACACTATCGAGGCCACCGAAGAGATGGTAGACAAGCAGGTAGAGGCGTATGCAAACCGCTTCGGAGAGTACATCCCCGAGGACAAAGAGAAAGGTACGAAAGCCGAAGTAAAACCTTGCGCAGTGGACGCTGAGTTGTTCGCAAAAGTATATGGTGCAGATGCTCCGAAAGATGAGAAAGCTTTCCGTGCACGCATCAAAGAGGATATCGAGCGCAGCTTGGCTGAGGAGTCCAAATACCGCTTCGGTGTGGATGTCAAAGCCGCTGTAATGAAGAAGATGGAGAAGATTGAGTTCCCGGTTGATTTCCTCAAACGTTGGGTATTGGAGACCAACGAGAAGATGACCCAAGAGGAACTGGACAAAGACTTCGATAAGATGCTCGATGAGCTCAAATGGCACCTCGCGAAAGATCAACTCATGAAAGAGTACAAGATCGACGTGCAGAAAGAGGAAGTAGAAGCCTTTGCCAAACGTATTGCCCAGATGCAGTTCATGCAGTACGGTCTGATGAACGTACAGGACGATATGCTCGCTAACTACGCTCAGGAGATGCTCAAGAACGAAGACCAACTGCGTAACATCGTTGAGCGCGTCGTTGAAGACAAGATCTTCGCTGCTATCAAGGGCATCGTTAAAATCGAGCCCAAGACAGTTAGCCAAGAGGAGTTTGATAAACTGTTTAAGTAACTAGGACATCCTAGGTATACCTAGGTCTACCTATGACAAGGATTCATTTCATAGCTATCGGTGGCGCGGCAATGCATAATTTGGCATTGGCCGTTGCCTCCAAAGCGGGATACCAAGTGACCGGTTCGGATGACGAGATCTTCGATCCGGCGCTTACCCACTTGCGCGATGCCGGTCTGCTGCCGGACAAGATGGGCTGGTATCCGGAGCGTATCACCAAGGATATAGATGCTATCATCTTAGGAATGCACGCCCGTGAGGACAATCCGGAATTGGTGCGTGCCCGCGAGTTAGGAATCAAGATATACTCGTTCCCCGAGTACCTCTACGAGCAAACGAAAGACAAGATCCGCATCGTAGTCGGCGGTTCGCACGGCAAGACCACCACGACCTCCATGATCCTCTATGTACTCAACCGTCTGGGTATCGAGGCGGACTATATGGTAGGCGCGCAGATAGAGGGCTTCGAGCGTATGGTACGGCTCTCCGACACCGCCAAATACGCGGTCTTCGAGGGCGATGAGTACCTCACTTCCCCGCTCGACCTGCGCTCTAAATTCCTGTGGTATCACCCGCATGTAGCTATCCTGACGGGTATAGCGTGGGATCATATCAATGTCTTCCCCACTTTCCCGCAATACGTGGACACGTTCCGCCAATTCGTACATACGATTTCCGACACCTTTATCTACTATCAAGGTGACGAAAATCTTAGTACATTGGCGGAAGAATTAAAAATTAAGAATTCAAAATTAAAAATTGTTCCTTATAAGGAATACGATGGGAATGTCCCGATGCAGGTTTTCGGCAAACATAACATGCAGAACCTGCAGGCAGCTATGTTAGCCTGTCATTGCATCGGCGTAGCGCCGGAGGATTTCTACCGCGAGATCAGTACGTTCACCGGTGCTTCGAACCGCTTGGAGAAGATATGCGAGACCGGCAACTCAGTGGCATACAAAGACTTCGCCCACTCGCCCTCCAAACTAAAGGCTACCATCAATGCCGTGCGGGAACGATATCCGGAAAAGAAACTCATCGCTTGCATGGAGCTCCATACCTTCTCGTCCCTCATGGCGGATTTCCTGCCGCAATACAAAGATTGCATGAAGGAAGCTGACATCGCCTATGTTTATTTTAACCCGAAAGTCATTGAGCACAAGCGTCTGACCCCGATCACCGCCGAAGAGGTAAGAAATGCGTTTGGCACGAAAAATGTAGAGGTGTTTACGGAGTCCGAAGCGCTGCAGAAACAATTACGCAGCCTCGAGTATAAGAATACGGCGCTATTAATGATGTCCTCTGGGACTTTTGATGGCGTGAATATTAAGGAGTTTGCAAACGAATTACTACATGGATAAGCAACAGAAACGCGATTATTTATACATGCGCATGGCGCGCACATGGGCGGAAAACAGTTACTGCGTGCGCCGCAAAGTGGGAGCACTGCTCGTGAAAGACCAGATGATCATCTCCGACGGCTACAACGGTACACCGTCCGGATTTGAGAACATCTGCGAGGACGAGAACAACGTCTCCAAACCGTACGTACTGCACGCCGAGGCCAACGCACTGACCAAAGTAGCACGATCCAACAACTCCTCCGATGGCGCTACCCTCTATGTCACCGCCTCACCATGCCTCGAATGCTCCAAACTGATCATTCAGTCGGGTATCAAACGGGTCGTGTACGGCGAAGAGTACCGTATCATGGACGGCGTGGAGCTGCTCAAAAGAGCCGGTATCGAGGTGCAGTTCTTGAATGACAATAACCAATAACGTGATCACGTCATAACGAAAGGATTAGTATGAAAAAGTATATTCTTCCTACTCTGACCGTTATAGCGGTAGCTTTAGGTATCTTCATTGGCTCTGCCTTGACCCAGAAAGCGAATGCGCAACGTATCATCTATCAGAACGGTCAGTGGTCTATCGAACCCACCAAAGTGGACCGTTTGCTGCAACTCATGGAGTCTGCCTATGTGGACGAGATCAACGTGGACAGCATCACCGATGAGGTGATGTCCGAACTCGTGCAGAAACTCGACCCCCATAGCTCCTATATCCCCAAAGAAGATCTGGAGATGGTTAACTCCGAATTAGCCGGTTCGTTCTCCGGCATCGGTGTTCAGTTCACTATCCAGCAGGACACCGTACGCATCGTAGCGGTGATTGCAGGCGGACCGAGTGAAGGCGTCGGCGTGTTAGCCGGAGACAAACTGGTTGAGGTGGACGACAGTACGTTCACCGGCAAGAAGATGAACAACGAGAAGGTGATGAAGACCCTGCGCGGACCCAAAGGCACGAAAGTCAAATTAGGCATCTTGCGTGCCGGCACGTCCGAAATGCTCCATTTCACTATCACCCGTGGAGACATACCCGTGAACTCCGTGGATGCGAAGTTCATTATTGAGTCGAAAGTCGAAAGTCAAAAGTCGAAAGACAAGATCGGTTTCGTACGCGTCAATAAGTTCGGAGAGACCACCTATCGCGAGTTTCTGACGGCTTTAGCGGAACTCAAAGTGCAAGGTGCTACACGCTATATCGTGGATCTGCGCGAGAACAGCGGCGGTTATATGGATCAAGCCATCCGTATGGCAAACGAGTTCCTCCAACGCGGAGAGATGATCGTCTATGCCGAAGGCCGCGCATACCCGCGTTACGAAGCGAAAGCCGATGGTAGCGGACGATTCAAAGACGTGCCGCTCACCGTCCTTATCGATGATTTCTCGGCTTCTGCATCGGAGATCTTCTCCGGCGCTATGCAGGATAACGACCGTGCTACGATCATCGGTCGCCGTTCCTTCGGTAAGGGTCTTGTGCAGCAGCAGATGCCCTTTAGCGACGGCAGTGCCGTACGGCTCACCGTAGCGCGCTACTACACCCCTTCGGGTCGCTGCATCCAGAAACCCTATACGCTCGGAGAGCAGAAAGACTACGAGAAAGAGCTCCTCGAGCGTTTCGAGCACGGAGAGCAGTTCTCGGCGGATAGTATCCACCTCAACGACACCACCACCTATCGCACCAAGAAAGGACGTATCGTTCATGGCGGCGGAGGTATCATGCCGGACATCTTCGTCGGACGCGACACCACGCTCAACACCCCTTGGTACAACAAGTGCGTCAACCTCGCTTTCACCTACCAGTTTGCGTACCAATATACGGACAAACACCGCAAGGAGTTAGCGAAATACAAAGACTGGCAGTCTCTCGAGCAATACCTCAATAGCCGGAACATCCTGCGCGAGTTCGTGGCTTTTGCTGCCGAGAAAGACGTAGCGCCGAACGAGGAACAGATCGCCAAATCGAAGCCGCTCATCACGCGTCTTCTGAACGCCTATATCGTTCGGGATGTCTTGGGCGACGAGGGTTTCTTCCCGCTCTTCGAGCGAGACGATGAAATCACCAAGAAAGCAATAGAGGTTCTCAGCAAATGAGAACCTCTATTTTTTCTATCCGCCAATATTGGCGGATTATCACAGTGCCTTCAGCGCTGCTTGTACGTAGCGGTAGAACTTCTGCACGGTAGCGATGTTCACGCGCTCGTCAGGACTGTGCGGATGCTCGATAGTCGGACCGAACGAGATCATCTCCATACCCTCGTATTTGGAACCGATGATACCGCACTCCAAACCGGCATGAATAGTGACGATACGCGGCTCGGTGCCGAACTCTTTCTCATACGTCTCTTTCATCGTCTTGAGCAGACCGCTCTTGAAGTTCGGTTTCCAACCCGGGTAAGCACCGTCAAACTTCACCTCCGCGCCAGCTAACGAGAACGCCGACTGAATGACGGAAGCCAACTCCTCCTTGCGGCTCTCTACGCTCGAACGAGCGAGACAGATGACCTTGACGGTATTCTCTTTGGTCTCGACGATAGCGAGGTTATTACTGGTCTCTACGATGTCCGGCATCTCGGGAATGACACGATAGACGCCATGCGGGCAGAGTGTGATAGCATGGATCAGGAAATCCTGTACATCCTCCGGCATCTCCATCTTCGGGCACTCTACCTCCTCAGCGGTGAAATGCAGGTCGGTCTCCACACCGTCGTACTCACGCAGCCAGAGATCCTCGTAACGGTCAACCAGATCTTGTACGTCCTGATAGCTCTCTTCCGGAATAGTGATGACTGCCGACGCCTCACGCGGGATAGAATTACGCATGTTACCACCTTCCACACACGCCAAACGTGCCTCGAAATTAGCGACCGCATCTTTCAGGAAACGGAACAGCAACTTGATCGCATTCGCTCTTTGCAGATGGATATCGCAACCCGAGTGACCGCCTTTGCAACCTTTCAGCGTCACTTTCAGCGCGATATCACCCTCTTCGGTCTCTACCGGCTGATACGCGAACGTAGCTTCCGCATCGATACCTCCGGCGCAACCCACGTATAACTCACCCTCCGTCTCGGAGTCCAAGTTCAGCAGGTATTTGCCTTTCAACCAACCGCTCTTCAGATCATTAGCGCCGTACATACCGGTCTCCTCATCGATCGTGAAGAATGCCTCCAAAGGCGGATGAACGGCGTTCTTGTCCGCAAGGATGGCCATCGCAGTAGCTACACCGATACCATTGTCCGCACCAAGGGTCGTGCCATCAGCCGTAACCCACTGTCCGTTGTCCTCGATATATGCCTCAATCGGGTCTTTCTCAAAATCGAACTGCTTATCGCTGTTCTTCTGAGGTACCATATCCATGTGTCCCTGCAGGATGACACCCGGGTGATTCTCATACCCTGCCGAAGCCGGTTTACGAATCAGCACATTGCCGATCTCATCCTGAAGGGTCTCCAAACCGAGACTCTTTCCGTAATTCACTAAGAAGTCCGCAATCTCTTTGCGTTTACCGCTCGGACGCGGGATCTGCGTAAGGCTGTAGAAACTGCTCCACAAACCTTTGGGTTCTAAGTTTTTCATATTATTCGCTTTTTTGATTATTTTCTAGTTGCTCTAGTCTCTCTAGTTGCTCTAGTTGCTCTAGTTGCTCTAGATGCTCTAGACTCCTAGTCCACCGTCATCTCGCCGCATATATCTTTGCCCAACAACTCTCGTGCCTGCTCGGGACGTTCGCCAAGGAGCAGCATCATCTTCGTCAGCAGAGCTTCGGTGGTGATATCGTATCCCGAGAGCACACCGGCTTTCATCAGATTGAGCGACACCGCATACAGTCCCATCTCTACGGAACCGGTGTTGCATTGCGTCTTATTGACGATGATGATACCTCTGTCCACCGCTGCTTTCAGCTCACGGTAGAGCCATTTGTCGGTCGGGGCATTACCGGCACCGAAAGTCTCCAAGACCACACCTTTCAATCCGCGCGTACGCAGGATCGCGCGCACCACCGACTGTTGGATACCCGGAAACAGCTTGAGCACCGCTACATTGGTATCGAATGAATCATGGAGCTTCAGCGGCAGTCGGGGATCGCTATAATGCACTAAATGAGGCTGATACGTGATATGCACACCTGCCTTTGCCAATGCCGGATAGTTATAGCTGTTAAACGCCGAGAAATGCTCTGCATTGCGTTTGGTCGTACGGTTAGCACGGAACAGACGATCCTCGAAATAGATAGTCACCTCGGGTACGATGGCATTGCCGTCCTCATCTTTG